>NZ_AOGW02000010.1:900000-1019419 GCF_000332495.1 Leptospira terpstrae serovar Hualin str. LT 11-33 = ATCC 700639
AGTGAAATGGAGACGAAGAGTAATTTTTTTTGGATTCCCATAGATTGAATTCCTGAAAACTTGGAAGGGAAACGAGAAATAGAATGCGTTTTCCCTCTTTACATCCAATTTACTTAATCTGCATATCTTTTCTCTCCTTTTTTCAATGCGGAATCAATACAGATACGCCTGTAGCTCCGTTTGTTTTTTTGGTTCCGCCGAATGTTCCGCAAATCCTTTCCGTTGTGGCTATAAATAGTAATATCACCAACGACTACCAAACGGATTTTTTAAACTTTAATGCGGATCCAAGACCGGAGTTCCTCCTTCGGTATTATGTAACCAACAGAGAACCTCAATTTTTAGGTTATAATCTTTATGTGACCACAGCCTTTCCGGGGATCATCCAGACCATCCAAGGGGAATGGTTGGAAGATGGGGTCCAACCAAGTTTTCCTCACCTACCTTATGAGGCCTCCACCTCGTCTTCCAAGGTAGTGACCAAACGGATTCGTTTTGCTGTCCCACCTCCAGGGGCAGAATTCTTTCAAAAATGCCAAATCTATAACTTTACCTTACGTTCGATGCTTACGGGTGGCCTGATCTCCAACCCGTCCACTCCCACAAGCACCTGTGCCATTCCCAATAGAGTCAATGATATCCAAACTCTCTGTGCAACTGGGGCCGGCTGTAATACCACATTTTGTGCCAATGCGGCTTGCGGCACACCCAGTTCCTGTGCCCTAGGTACCGCATGCAATCCTTGCACCAAAGGAAATAATGAACTCGGCTGCACTTGTCCTGCAGGTCAATCTCCTCCAGGATGCCAATACGTTGGCCCATAAACGCGAACCAGGCTCTCTCTATGTTGTGGCCACTCCCATTGGAAATTTGGGAGACATTACTCTACGTGCCATAGAAATCTTTAAGGAAGTGGATTTGATTCTTTGCGAATCAGCAAAGGAAACCCGCTCCCTTTTATCTCGGTTGGAAATCTCCACCCCAGTCCTTGCTCTCTACAAAGATAGCTCAGAGTCTCCCTATTCCAGTGTCCTCGACCAACTGGCACAGGGAAAGTCGATGGCCCTGGTCTCTGATGCAGGAACCCCAGGTGTTTCCGATCCTGGTAGCCAAATGGTTCGAACGGCTCGTGAAAAAGGAATTCGAATTGTTCCCGTTCCCGGTGCTTCGGCACTCACTGCTTTACTATCTGTTTCTGGATTTCAGGTCAATCCCACGTATTTTTTGGGGTTCCTCTCTGAAAAACCGAGTAAAAAACGCCGAGAATTAGAAAGAGCCTCTGAAATTGATGGGCTCGTAGTTTTCTACGAATCGGTCCATAAACTTCCAAGGCTATACCCAATGCTTGCCGAGTTCTTTCCAGAAACGGAAGTGCTTGTGGGAAGGGAGTTGACAAAGACCTTTGAAGAGGTAATTTACTACGCAAATCCTAGGGATCTGCTAGCAAATCCGCCCAACGCCAAAGGCGAGTTTGTTTTTCTCTTAAATCATCGAAAAAAAACACTTAAGGGAAATTCAGATTCCACCGATATGTGATGTAGGAAGAGGACTAAATATATGAACGTCGACAAAGTAGGACGAGTTGGTGGTTACGGGTACGAACCAAAAAAACCACAAGGGCCAAGGGAAACAGAAGCACAAGCTCCTGTAGATACGATTTCTATCTCTGATGCTGCCAAAAAAATTGCATCGGAAGCGAAGCTCCAAGCAGAAGTAAAACAAATCGCAAAACAAATTGTACAAGCTCCTCCAGAAGAAGATCGTACAGAAAAAATTAAAGCGATCAAAGAACGATTGAAAAACGGTGACTATGACAACCTCTCCACAGAGATGTTGGATAAAATCTCCGACCAAATCGCGTCAACTTTTCTCGGACAGCAGTAAAAAGGACGGGTGGTGAGGGATCCTTTTTTATTGTCCTCTCCGAGGATTTCTCTTACTCCGTTTATTCATAATTAGGGGATCGTATGCCAGTCCTCCCCGAATGGATCAATTTTCAATTTCCTCCTAAAATTCACTTCGAAATCGATTGTGGATACAAACTCGGATCTTTTGTAAAAAACATTGGATCTCGAGTGGTTCTTATCACCACACAGAAAGAACTAGAAAACGCCGAAGAACTTTCCATTATCAAAACTAGTCTCGAAAAACAC
Organism: Leptospira terpstrae serovar Hualin str. LT 11-33 = ATCC 700639; assembly: GCF_000332495.1. Taxonomy (NCBI): domain Bacteria; kingdom Pseudomonadati; phylum Spirochaetota; class Leptospiria; order Leptospirales; family Leptospiraceae; genus Leptospira; species Leptospira terpstrae. The sequence goes on from NZ_AOGW02000010.1 coordinate 902,154, forward strand.
GCGGAAGGTGTAATCATCTATGATGATATTGTAGACCGAGTTCATTTTAAAGATTTAGATTCCTGTGCCCACTTCCTAAGAATTTCCAATGCTGATTGTGTTGTAGCTTATGGTTCTTTTGAATCAGTAAACGCTGGTAAGGCGGCTTCTCTCCTGGCGACCAATGATTTGTTTGCTGAAGAATTATTGATAGGGAAAAAACAACCAAAGAAAAAAGGTCTGCCCTTAATCGTTGTTCCAACAAAACCCCTACTCGGGAACGAATGTTCTCCTTTCTTTTCTATCGTAGATGACAAAGATAAAAATAGAAAGTATTTCGCACATGAATGGGCATTCCCAGAACTCATTGTCTCCGATCCAAAAATTGGTGCGGGTATGTCTAGTTCTGAAACAGCAAAAACAGGAATTTCCATTCTGTCGGCTGCTGTGGACAGTATCCTTTCAAAATATGCGAATGAAATCACCTCTTCCACTGCCTTACGTGCCATTGAACTTATCTCCAAAAACATAGTGCCTGCCATCCGCGAACCAAGAAACTTAGGACCGAAGAACTCTATTTATGCGGCAAGTTTACTTGCAGGGATTGCACAATCTACAAGTAGTCTTGGACTATGTTATGCCCTTTCTCTTGCAGTGACTACAGTAACCAATTTAGATATTTTTCAAAGTATGTCGATCCTACTCCCACACGTTATGGAATACAATCTCACCTCCTCTGCTGGTAAGTATGTAATGATTGCCAGAGCCCTTGATGAAGATGTGACCAATATCTCTGTCATCGAAGCTGCGATCAAAGCTGTGGAAGGAATTCGTAAAATCTATTTAGAATTAAGAATTCCGCAAAGGTTGTCTGAATACGAAGTGAAAAAAATCGACTTACCTGGGATTGCAACACTTGCAGCAACTTACTCGTTTCTTGATTGTCTTCCTAGAGAACTCCCCAAAAATGAAATCGAAACCATCCTTGTGGCTGCGTTTTAGGTTCCCTTGATCCAACTAACGGAATTCGAGAAAAAATTATTAGAAACTTTTGCACTCAGTGATCGTGATGCGAGACGATTGCAAAGGGTCATCCAAGACCTTTCTATCGTTGTGGGGATGGAACATGAAGAGATTTATGACTTCATGCGTTTTGGAGTCGAAAATGAGTTGGAAATTTTAAAATCTGATTATAATTGGGAGCACTTTAGAATTAGAATTCAGAAAAAACTGAAAAAATCCCCTCCCCTTTGATTTACAGACAAGGAAACAATTACCATTTTTTCTTAAGTACAGCGGACTCTGTTGCTAGATTCCAATCGACCATTCAACCTTTTTATCCGATACCCCTGAAAAAAATACCGGAACTCCCATCGGTAACAACAGACCCCATTCTCATTCCTCAGTTTCTATATTCCTTACAGTACAATAGACAATCCTTTCCTCCGATCCCTGTAGTAACACCTACTTACCTAGGAAGTAAAAAACCTCTAAAAGAGGTAGAAACCAAACAAATACAGGGTTTTGGATCCTCCATTTCAGAAATTGGGGGAATCAAAAATTCTCCGTCTTGTCTCTTTCGCACCAAAAGAGACAAGTTCCAATCCGCAAAGTATCTTTCACTCCGAGACATCATCAATCCCGAACTATCAGAAACTTTAGTGTCTGAAAAAATAGGAACTCTCTACTTCGATGCTAAAAGTAAAACTTACCTCTTTCGCTTGGTATCCATTTTATTTTCAGGAACTCCCAAAGAAGAAGAAACCATTGTCGCCAATTTGTTTCGTCATGAACCAGAGTTTGCCAAATTCTTAAACAAACAGATGTTTACTATAGAAATGGTTCCTTTAATCCATGGACCCTTTTTACAAGAAATCTTACGTCATCATGAGGAAAGGTATATCAAATTCATTTTGCCAAAACTTTCCAAACCTGTTTTAGAAGTAGTACGATCTTCAATCTCCAAAAACAAAATGAAACATATTTTAAATGGTCCCTCACAAAAACCACCGGAAGGAGAAGATTTGATTAAAGTCATTGAAACGGAAACTTTCAAACGTTTTGCAAGAAACATTTACTACGAAAAAGGTTCCATTTTTACTTATAAAGAAAAAGGAGAAGAGGAATTCAAAGAAGTGATACCATTTACAAATGCAGAAAAAATCAACTTTTTTGTCTTAGGATCTTCTCTTAGTTTTTATGGGAAAACAGAGACAAAACTTTTCTTTAAAACAAAAGATTGGATCGAATGTTTACGATTTGATTTTTTTTTGTCACGTAAAGAAATCGAAACTTCCGAGTTCCATAGACTCCCACCGGAATTAATCATTGAAATTCCTTACTATTCTACAGGAATTTTTCTTGTCGGTGGTGGTATTACAAAAGAAAGAAAACCTTTTGAATTTTCCCTTTTGTGGTTTGATTACTGAAGTGGACTTTAGAGGTTCTAATTTTAACTCGACTTTGAATTCTTGATTTTCTAAAATCAACACATGCCAGAGAGAACAAACCAAAACTTTTTCAAACAGGGATTTCCATTCTTCATCGCTAGTTTGTTATTTGCTACTTACTATATTTTTTTGTATCTTGTTCCTACGCCACCATTTGAGACTTCTCAATTATTTACCTGGATAACAGAATGGAAGATTTATATTCAAATCGCCGATGAAATTTTAATTTTTGCCACCCTCTCTTTACTTCCTTGTATTTACACTTTAATTAATCCCTTAAAAGAGAACCACTCGCCTAGTGCTTTATTTGCCTCTGCTTTATTTTTTTTACTTCTCGTTCCTATGTTAGTTCTAGTGGATTTACTTCTTGGACGACTTGTGTATCCTGTGAACAATTATCCAATGTCAGTTGACACGATTGTTTTTACTTTAAGTTTGATCACAGGAACCATGCATATGATCTCTCTTGTTTTGGCCTTAGCGATTTTATTGTATGGGTTTTCTTTTAGAAAAAAACCATGGGGTGGTTTGTTTTTTTTATTGGGGATTTACGGATTTGTATTTCAAATCATCGCAAGTTACCCCTGGCTCATTTCACCAGGGGTTCTTCTTTTTTGCCAACTCAGTTTTCCTATTTGGCTCCTTTCCTTCGGTTTTTATTTTCTAATGAACGAAAACAAACTTCCAAAAAAGAATCAAACGGACCTTAGCTAAATTGTAATGTTACTAATTTTCGGTTTGTTTAATTTCCCGTTTTGACTCGAGTGATGGCCCAGTTCCATTTATCAATTTCTTCTTTTCTTTCACTTTCTTTCATCTTAGGAACAAACTGAGTGGTTTTCGTTTCTTCTTTTCTGAGACTTGCCACCGATTTAAAAAATCCTCTTTCTAATCCAGCAAGGTAGGCGGCACCAAGAACCGTAGTATCAACGTTTTGTGGCCGGATCACTTTTGTTCCAAGAATATCTGCTTGGAATTGCATAAGCCAAGCATTGGAAGTGGCTCCCCCATCGACTCGCAAGAATTTCAATGGTTTACCCGTTTCTTTTTCCATAGCATTGGCAAGTTCATAGGATTGTAAAGCAATGGCTTTTAGAGCAGCTCTAGTGATCTGGGCTGGTGTTGTGTCACGAGAAAGTCCGAAGATAGCACCGCGTGCTTCCTGGTCCCAATGAGGAGCCCCAAGTCCAGCGAAGGCAGGAACAAAGACAATATCATCTTTTGTTTTGATAGCTTTGACCAATTTTTCCGAATCTTTGGAATATTTAAAAAATTCTAAATTGTCCCGGAGAAACTGAACGACAGCCCCACCAATAAAAACGGATCCTTCTAAACAATACACTGTTTTTCCCTCTGGACCTAACGCTAGTGTGGTGATAAGGCCTTGGTTGGAAATTCTAAATTCATCACCCACATTGAAGAGTAAAAAACAACCAGTCCCGTATGTGTTTTTTGCTTCTCCAGGTTCTGTACAAAGTTGACCAAAAAGAGCCCCTTGTTGGTCACCCACAAGAGAAGAAATTGGAATTCCATCAGGTAAGGATTTTACTTGAGAGGTGAAACCAAATAGATTTTTGGAATTATATGCTTTAGGCAACATTGACATAGGAACTCGTAAAATATTACAAAGTTCTTCATCCCATTCTTTGGTTTGGATATTAAAAAGGAGAGTTCTTGAGGCATTGGTATGATCAGTTTTATGTTCTTTGTGGCCTGTTAGTTTGTATAAAAGCCATGTGTCGATAGTTCCAAACAACAACTCTCCCTTCTCTGCTTTCGCACGAGCACCTTTTACGTTATCCAGAATCCATTGGATTTTGGTTCCTGAAAAATAGGCATCAAGAACAAGTCCTGTTTTGTTTCGAAAGTTAGAATCTAAACTTTGTTTTTTTAATTCCTTACAGATATCTGAGGTTCTTCGGCATTGCCATACAATAGCGTTGTAAACAGGTTTGCCTGTCTTTTTATCCCAAACCACAGACGTTTCTCTTTGGTTTGTAATTCCAATGGCAACAGCATCTTTTGGATTTAGTTTTCCATTTTTTATGGCAGCAACAATAAGTTTCTGTGTTTTTTCCCAAATCTCTTCTGGGTCATGTTCTACCCAACCAGGTTTTGGATAGAATTGTTTGAATTCTTGGTAAGCAGAAGAAATTACTTTTCCATTGTCGTTAAAACAAAAGGTACGAATCCCTGTAGTGCCTGCATCAATTCCGATAATATAATTTTTTTTTGCCATCTTAAACCTCTATCTCCAAACCTTCATAAGCCATAATGATTTCTAATTTACCATGAGGATCAAACATCTCTTTGTATTTGAGAGCACGCAAATAAACCAAATCCAACTTTTCATCGTCGTAGGATGGATCATGATGAAACATGACTAGTTTTTTTACCTTAGCACGAAGGGCAATGTCTGTAGCAATGGATGCCGAACTATGACCCCAATCAATTTTTTGTAAAGATTCTTCAAACGTGTATTGTGTATCAAAAACAAGTACATCCGCATCGCGGAAATAATCGATATAAGTATCAATATTTTCCATCTCTTCTAAATTGAATTCCGCATCGGAGGCAAAGATGATTGCCTTTCCCTCTTCCATAAACCGATAAGAAAAACTTCCGCCCGGATGACGTACGGCTTTACTGAAAGCCTGGATATGTGGGCCTAGAGCGATTGTCTCTCCTTCTTCTAAGTATTGGAAGGTTTTTTTAGCCGCATAATGATCAAAGGATACTGGGAAATGTGTGAATACAAATTGGTGTTCTAATCTTTTTTCTGCATCGTTCATACAAGAAATAAATTCAAAATGATTTCCTGGTAAAAAGAGAGGAACAAAAAATGGAATTCCTTGGATATGATCCCAATGTGTATGTGTTAAAATCCAATAGGCATGGCCAGTGCCTTTTCCGAAATCAGAAGCCATAATTTGATTTCCCAGTTCCCTAAGACCAGTTCCCCCATCAATGATGATCAGGTTTCCTTCTTTGTCGCGAATTTCAACGCAAGTCGTATTACCACCGTAAGTTGATGAGGAAGAAAAACTTAAAGAATCTAGAAAACTATGGATACTCTGTTCGTTTTGAATGTCAGTAGGACTTGCCAAAGAAAGAATTTTTTCTATTTTATGTTTAACACTTTCAGGCCGAATGGGTGAACCAATGGAACCGCGGACACCCCAAAACTTGATTTTCATTGCTCTTTTTCTAGAGTCCTTTTTTGAAAAATCAAACGTTTTTTGATTGTATTTGACTCTTTCAGATGTTGTCTTAACTGAAGTTATGTTTCAGTATGAAATCAATCGAGAAAACGATAAGGCCATCGTCCATTTGAATGGATCCTTGTCCCTAAGAGACACTCCGAAATTTCGAACCGATTTAAAAACACTGATTGATTCACCGGAAGTCCAAGAGCTGGTCTTAGACTTTAAAAATTTGAGTTATCTAGATTCATCCGGAATCGGAATCCTACTCCATTCTTACAGTTGGACAAAAGAAAAAAAGAAACAGGTTCGCATCATCCATTTATCCGCTGAAGTTCGAACCATATTTACTGTTGCCAATTTACTGGATATCTTCCAGCTAAAAGAAGAAACCTAAACTCGGTAATCTTGTATCGTTTGAATGAGAAACGAAACAATCCCAGAAAACACATAAAACCCAACTGCTCCATACATTACATAGGGCCAACGGTAAAAACCGATAGCGAGCAATAAAAGTCCAAGACCTACAATACTAATCCCTAGTTTTTTCCAAGAAAAAAGTCCCCGGATGGCCACTTGTGGTTTGCTGTATCTTAATGTGGAAACCATAAGAAGAGCTGTAATCACAAAAAACAATACTGCCGTCCATAATGGAACTTGAGATACAGAAAATACTAAAGGAAAAATTCCGATGACAACTCCGGCTACAGGAGAAGGAAGTCCATTGAATGATTTTGGATCGTGAGCTACATTAAAACGTGCCAACCGATAAGCCGCACAGATCGGATACAAAGCGGCAATAAACATCCCCAAAGGAAAATAGTCAGGTTTGTCAAAGATATCCAATTTGATATCATAAAAGAACATTTTGTATGACAAAAATCCGGGCGCAATTCCGAAAGTGGTTAGATCTGCTAAACTATCTAAATCAGCACCAAGTTCACTTGTACAGTTAAGCGCACGCGCAGCCATCCCATCAAATCCATCGAATAACGCAGCTAAGATGATAAACACTCCTGCTAGCGTATAAAGTTCATGGGAATTTGGTTGCGATGGATTTGTTTCGGCAACAAGTAACATAGAAACAAACCCTAAGGTTAAGTTTCCGAGAGTGAGTGTATTTGGAATCCAGGTAAGTTTTAGTTTCATATTATTTGTTCAAAGTTTCGCTTGGGGCTTACCTTAAAGTCGAGCCCCACAAAAGATTTTTGTTTCCAAAGGTGGTATCCAAGACATGCCACCATCGCTCCGTTATCTGTGCAGTAAATTTTTTTGCCAGGATAAAATAGGTCAAATTTAGACCTGTTTTTTTCCGCTTCCAAACACTCCCGAAGGGTCCCGTTCGCAAGTACCCCTCCGGCTGCCACTACAGTCCGAATTCCCGTTTTTTGAATGGCTTTGCGGATATTGCGAGTGACCAATTCAAAAGCAGTCTTTTGGAAAAAGTAGGAAATTTTTTCCACAGGAGGGGCTATGGAATTTGCCTTCAAGTAGTAGAGAACAGCAGTCTTAAGCCCACTATAAGAAAACCGAATCCGATCTTCCCCATCTTCCTTTAAAAGTTTAGGAAAAGGATTCACTTCCGCCTTGTCTACTTGGTAGGCATTAGCTTTGGCCTCTAGATAGGGACCACCGGGATAAGGAAGGTTTAGAACTGCACTCACCTTATCGAAGGCTTCTCCGAGAGAATCGTCCTCCGTGTCCGCAAGGATTTGTAAATCACCAAACCCCCTGTATAAATAAATAGAAGAATTTCCGCCAGAAAGAAGTACTCCAAGCCAAGGAAATGGAGGAAGTTCTCTTTCCAAACCAATCACAGCCAAATGTGCCTCGAGATGGTTGACTGCAACAATCGGAACATTATGAACCAATGAAATACAACGTGCGAGTTGTGCCCCAATCATCAGAGACCCAACTAACCCCGGATAGCTGGTAACTGCTACGTATTCCAAATCAGAAAATTCAACGCCTGCCTCTTCCATGGATACAGATAGTATTGAATTGATTTTTTCTAAATGGGCTCGGGAAGCAATCTCTGGAACCACTCCCCGGTAAGGGGAATGGGAATCAATTTGGCTATATACTTTTAGGGAAAGTAGTTCCCTACCATCACGAACGATGGCAACGGAAGTTTCATCACAGCTAGATTCAATTCCTAACCCGTAGGCCATTACTTCAAAACGCGAATGGCTTCCGCAAGTTGGGTATCTAAATCCAATCGAGGTTTTGAATTGGAAGAACCAGCTCTCATTTCATTGAATAAAAAAATACGGCAAACCGAATCCGAAATCGTAAGATTTTCTTTTTTTAAAATCGCTGCAAAATCAGATAAAGCAACGTCGTTGTATTCAGCATGTGTTTCTAAAAATGGGCGAATTAAATTCTTTTTAAAAAGTTTTTCTAAAGCATACTTTTCATCTTCACTAGCGGCAATCGGATTTATGATATAGTCAGGTGTGATTCCTTTTCCGTGAATGGACACACCGGATGGAGTGTAGTATTTTTGAATGGTAATCGCAACTCCCGTTCCCCCAGAAAGCGGAAAAATCGACTGCACACTTCCCTTTCCAAAACTTTGGGTACCTACAACCACAGCGCGTTTCTGATCTTTTAACGCACCTGCTAAGATTTCAGAAGCACTGGCAGACCCGCCATTCACAAGAATAGCAATAGGAATGTCTAAAAACTTTTTCTCTTTTTTATCTGCTTTATAACTTTTGACGAGTACACCACCGCGACCTTTCACAGATACAATCTCTGCCTCAGGTGGTAAAAAAAGATCAGCTAGATCAATTGCCAAATCCAAAAGCCCACCAGGATTCATTCTTAAATCAATCACTAGTTTTTTGGCACCAGCTTCCTTCAAATTGGTAACTGCTGTTGCAAATTCTTTGGCTGTGGTTTCTTTACCCATAAACTGAACAAGTTTGATATAACCTGTTTCTGCCTCAGGCAAATAATGGGATCTTACATAACGGATTTGGATCAGTTCTCTAACTAAGTTTACAACAAAAGGATCTTTGATTCCCTTTCTTTCTATTTTCATAGATATGGAAGATCCAACTTCTCCTCTCATCATTGCGATAGATTCCGATAGAGAAACAGATTTGGTGCTTTTACCGTTGATCTCGGTGATTTTGTCTTGGGGTTGAAGACCGGCTTTCCATGCAGGAGTTCCTTCAATAGGTGCAACAATGATAAAGGCATTTTCTTGGAAACTAATCTCAACACCAATTCCACCAAAACTTCCTTTGGTTTCATTTTGTAATTCACCGAATTCATCGGTATCTAAAAATCGAGTATGAGGATCACCTAAACTCTGTAAGGCTCCAAGGATTGCCCCAGTATAGATTTTTTTCTCTTCTTGTGGGTCCACATAATCATTTTCAATATAAGATACAACTTCATGAAGAATTTGTAAGTATTTTTCCCCATCAGTGGAAATGGCCTTTACTTTCTCTGTGCTAACAACAAAAACAAGTGTCACCAAACAGAGGGTAATACTTCCCCAAACCAAACGTTCGGATATTTTGATTTTATTCATTTCCATAAATTGACTCGTATAGGGCTTTGTTTTCTTTTTTTAACATTTCTTTTGCTTCTGGGATGGACAACCGGTAAACTTCACAAGCTTCTTCGAAAAGTGCAATGTCTGTAGGAGTGGGTCTTTTGGTATCAGCCATAAGTCCTGTTTGGATTCGATTTTGAGCAAACCGTTCCAAGACACGTTTTAAATCATAGGCATCAATTTCTTGTTTTTTGGGTGCGCAAGAGAGGATAAGGGAAAGAAGGAGAAATGTTGGGAAAGAGAAGAGATGTTTCGACATCCCTTCTAAACTCACTCCCAACCAAGGTTTGGTCAATCAGTAAATGCGATAGAGTCCGATTAGTTTCCCAATTATCGTAGCCTTTTTGGTACGAATGGGTTTTAGTTTCACGTTTCTTGGTTCCAGACGGATCATATCTGGTTCTTTATAAAACACTTTCAGGGTAGCTTCGTTCTCAATCATGGCAACTACGATTTCCCCATTCCTCGCTGTGTCTTTTTTTTGGATGATCGCAATGTCTCCATCACTGATACCAGCTTCCACCATAGAATCTCCTTTCACTCGTAAAGCAAAGGTTCCCGGTTTGGTCGCGAGATCTTCTGGAACTGCAATGTATTCTTCGATATTTTCTTCGGCAAGGATGGGAGATCCCGCTGCCACTTGGCCAAGGAGGGGAATACCCGAAGCACGAACGAGAAGTGCCTCTTCCCCATTTCCTTTCAGTAGTTCAATGGCACGGCTTTGGTTTTTAGAAGTACGAATATAACCTTTTTTTTCAATCGCCTTTAAGTGGTCATAGGCCCCTTTGGCGGTGATTCCGAACTGGTCCCCAATCTCACGGATGGTGGGAGGGAAACCCTTCTCGCGGACCGTGTCCGATATATATTGTAGGACAAATTCTTGTTTTTCCGTGAGGTCTTTCATACTAAACAGATAACTAGGAAATGGGCGTTATGTCAACAAAAAACTAGGAGTTATAACTTTAAATACTCACTTTTCAAAACAAAACTTCCCTCTTCTACGATGGCTTCCCCTGATTCCACTCCATTAGTAATCTCAACCCAATTGTCATAGATTTTTCCCACGCCAATTTTTTTGGCAGAAAAAGAACCGTCAGTGTTACGAACAAAGATATAATTTTCACCTTCAATTTTATGGATACAATCAGCAGGGATCACCTTCGCTTTGTTTACCGAAGATTCTACCATAGCACCTACAACAGTTGCAGTTACACTTTGACCTGGACGTAACCTTCCTTTTGAATTTCTTACTTCCAATCGAATCTCTGCTGTTTTTTTGATCGGATCAATCACATCTCCCACATGGGAAACCACGGCTTTTAATGATTCATCTTTTGAACCTATGGGAATTACTTTTGCTTCATTGCCAACACGAATGGAGGCTAAATCTTTTTCATAAACTTCTAAATTGATCCAAAGTACAGATAAATCAGCAACTGTGAATAAATTGTCACGAGCATTGACCGCCTGACCAATGATAGCTTCCCTCACTGTAACTGTTCCAGATATAGGAGTTCTAATGTATAGATTTTTAGAATTATATTTCCCTGCTTCTAAGTTAGTAATTTCTGCATCATTCAGACCTAAGTTTTCCAAAGCATTTCTGGATGTTTCCATTTCCGCTTTGACAGACTTATAATCCATTAAAGAGATTTCATATTCTTTGGCAGAGGTTACCTTTCTTTCATATAAATCTTTCGCTCGGTCCGCTTGGACTTTTAAAGCTTCTAGTCTTGCTCTGGCTTTTAAATAATTTGCTTCTGTGGTTCCGAGTTCAACCGATTGGATGGAAGCAAGAGCCGTGCTTTTTTTCACATGTTCCCCTTCCTTCACAAACACCTGATTGATTCGACCACTCACACGGGAACCAACTTTAGCCACACTATTCATATCATAAGAAACAGTTCCCGGAAGTTGGAGTTCCTCTTCGAGAGCTTTTTCAGCCAAATAAACCAACGAAAATGGATGATTCTTTTGGATTTCCTGAGAGATCATGAATTTTGATTTATCATCAGTCAGTGCTTCTGTTTTTTTACCGGCACCAAAAAACTTGGAATAGCCGAAGTAAGCCAAACTTCCCACGAGCACAAGTATGCTTAAGGATCTAATATTCTTAAAATTGAATTCTGTTTTCATATAAATTTAAAACTCCGAGCTATCCATCTTTCCGATAGAAGCCTTGTATCCTTCCAACGCATTGTAATAGAGGTAAATGATTTCATAATAACTACGAAGGACACTGAGATAGTTTTTCTCAGCTTCTAAAAACGTAACTAAATTGGATGCACCTCTAATGTATGCAAGCCTTGACTTTTCCTGAACTTCTTTGTTTTTTTCTAGAAGTCCCATTTTTTGGTAATCCAATAATTGAGATTCCCGTGCCTGTAACTCTTTGATCGCAGCAGAGATTTCCGAAACGATTTCATTTCGTTTGGCATCTACATCAAATCCTAGTTTTTTGTAAGATTCTTCGGACTTTAGAATTTCCCCTTGTTTGCGATCAAACAAAGGAAGTGGTGTTGCTGCATATACGCCCGTTACATTTTCATTTCCTTTGTTTAAAAACTCGATACCAAGTGTTAAAGGTGGGATGATTTCACGTTTTTTTAATTCGATATTCATTCGTTCTTTTTGTTGGCGAATTTTTAAAGCCACTAAGTCGGGTCTTTCTTCAATATCAAAATCATTTAAATCAATTCCAAACTCTCGTGTGGAAATAAACTCCAACCTTCCTTTGATACTTAGTGGAGAATTTACATCTGAAATTCCAATAAGGATCCTTAGGTTTTTTACCACTTGGGCTCGTAAGATACGGGCATTTCTGTATTCCCGTTCAATTTGAACGCGTTCCAAAGCCAAACGGTCATATTCTAAAAATGAAATGTCTCCCTTTTCTGCCCTTAGTTTTGTAAGGTCCAAAAGGTCTTGGTAATTTTCCAAAAATTCTTTTTGGTAATTGATCTGCTCTGTTACATAGAGGTAAGTCCAAAAGTTTTGTCTAAGGCGCAACCGAAACAATCGGTCAAAGTCCCGAAAACTAGCAATGGTTCCTAAAAACTCTTGTTTGGCGACCTTTTCTCTTTGAGGAATCACCCCGCTCATGTCAAAAGGTTGGTTATAAATAAAGGAAGTTTCTGGTCTTCCGGTGGCTGCGTTGGCAGAGGCCCCCATAAACTGCTGTTGCATATTGACAATGGGATTATAATACAAACTTGCAGTAATGATATCACCCCGAGCCATACCAATGTTTTGTTTTTCCCTTAAATAAAGAGGATTGCTCGTGACAGCAAAATTTTCTAATTCATCCAGGTTCCATTTTTCTTTCGAATCTTGGGCTCTAGAATCTTCTCCTAAGAAAAACAATTCATCTTTCGAATGGAGTTCATACACTGCCTTTTCTTTTGGAAATACAGCAAAAGACTGAATCGCCAAAAGAGATAGGATCAAAAACTTCCTTATTTGTTTCATACAGTTACAAATTTCTTTATATAATCTTCGATTCCAAACTGGATGACTTTAATCGCTTCTGCTCTATCATACACTTCTGTAATTTCTACAGTGCCTGTGGAAGGAGAATTAGGATCCAATTTGTAAGTCAAAAAGTAATGGTGGAGTTTGTTGATGAGAGCTTTCGGAACTTCTGAGATATCTTTGATTTGACCGAACACTTCGTCCCCTTTGAGAACAGCGACGATTTTGTCATCAGCTTCACCTTTATCAATCATCCGAAGTCCCCCAATGGGAATCACAGTCAAAATCATATTTCCATGTGTGATTGGATTTACACTCAGAACACAAATATCAATAGGATCTCCATCACCAATGATATCTGGCCTACCAACTACATCAGAACAATGTTTTCCAGAAGCTTCTCCAGAAAATGTTCTAGGGATAAATCCATATAGAGTCGGCGAACGGTTGCTATATTTTTGTGGTCTATCGACACGAATGAAACCTGAAGCTTTATCAATCTCATATTTTACAGTGTCTTGTGGGGTGAGTTCAATAAATACATCCAACTCATCGGGAGCTTTGGGTCCCAGTTCCAAACCGTGCCAAGGGTGTGCTACGTAATAATTCGGTTTCATTTAAGTCCTCTTTCTTTTAGATTTCTGATTTTGTTTGTTTGTTTTGGAATCATCTTCGTTTTGGGACGAATGATCTTCCACTTCTGTGTAATGATGAGAATGCCCATGGGAATCATGGATTTCTGAAGCTTTGTATTTTTTCATTTCTTCTACAAAGTAATCATTCATCTTACGTTCTCGTTCCATTTGTCGGATTTCTTGTCTTTGCGCCAGTTTCACTAAAAACTCAAAGGCAATCGGTAAAAGAAACCTAGAAAGGATGGTTGCGACAAGAACACCACCCATAACCACCGTTGCCAGCGGTCTTTGCACTTCTGCACCCGCGCTGGAAGCAATGGCCATTGGTAAAAATCCAATGATTGCCACAAGTTCTGTTGTAGCTACTGCTCTAAGAGTATACACAGCAGCTTCCACTACCGCTTTAGACGGATCTCTTGTGACTTTCAATTGGTCTTTTAATGCAGATGCATACACAACCCCGTTTAACACCGATATACCGGCAGCAGCGATAAATCCTACCCCTGCTGGAATGGAAAAAGGAAGACCCCGGATCACAAGAGAAAGTATTCCCCCTGAAAGGGATAATGGCACTAAGATAAAAACTCCCAATGCATAATAAACACTTCCAAAAGCAATAAAGAGCATTGCAAAAATGATGGCACCTGCAATAGGGATTACAACGGCCAATCGGTTTTTGGCACGAGTGAAGTTTTCGAACTGCCCACCCCAATCCACATAATACCCTTGCGGAAGGTTAGATTCAATAGACTGAGTGGCAGCTTGTACATCATTCACAAATCCTATCATATCTCTCCCTCGAACGTTTACTTCGACAAGAATCCTACGTTTGAGACCTTCGTGATAAAGAGCCGCAGGCCCTTCTGTCATCATAATGTCTGTTACCTGAGCTAGCGGAACAGTCCCACCGAGCTCTGTCATTACGGGAACATTTTCAATGACTCCGATATCGGTTACATCCGCATCCAAACGCACAATGAGATCAAATCGTTTGTATCCTTCATAAACTTTTCCTGCATTAGCACCTACACGTAACGTTTCAATGGTTGTGAGGACTTCTTCTGCTCGAACCCCATAACGAGCCATATTTCCCCGGTTCATTTTGATCTCGAGTAAGGGAAGGCCGAGGAGTTTTTGAACTCTTAAATCGGCAGCACCTTGGATTTTTTTGATTTTGGAGGCATAGTTGTCAGCAATCGATTTCAGAGTTTTTAAATCGTCACCATAAATTTTGATTACGATATCCGCTTTGGAACCAGATAACAAGGCATTGACGCGGTTTTCAATTGGCTGCGACAAACTGATGTAGGAGGAAGGAACATTTTTGTTCACCGAATTTTTCATGAGTTCCATGAGTTCTTCGCGGTCTTTGGCAGAAACCCACTCCTTACGGGGTTTCAGTTTTACCATCATCTCCCCTTCTTCCGATCCAATTGGTTCAGCGGCCGACTCACCTCGACCTTGCCTTGAAACAACACTTACCGCTTCAGGAAATTTCAGAATCACCTTCTCCATTTCCAAATTCAAGTCACGTGAATGGTTGATGGCAGTGGAAGGCAACCTTTTGATATCAATCGCAATTTCTCCTTCGTCAATCCTAGGCAAAAATTCCGAACCGAGAGTGGAGGCTAAAGCAAAAGAGAGCAGTACAACACCAATACCTGCATAGGTAAATTGACGTTTGAATTTCATTCCATAAGTAAGAACTTCCGCATACTTAGTTTGGAATTTTTCCCAAAAAGCAGACTCATGTAAAATCGGTTTTTTATAGATATAAGACATGAGTGCAGGAAAGGTTGTGATCGAGTAAAGAAGTGCTGCACCTAATGCGAAAGCTACGGTAATCGCCATGGGACGAAACATCCGACCTTCCACCCCTTCCAGAGTCATCAATGGCAAGTATACGAGTAAAATAATTCCCACACTAAAAGCCGAAGCCCTGACCACTTTGATACAAGACTCCATGATCACTTCTTCCATCCCATCTTCCATGTCTTGGGCTGATGTCTTTGATAGAAGGAAACTTTTGCGAAGTAAAAATCCATGAAGAGTGGACTCCAACATCACAATGGAACCATCCACAAGAAGTCCAAAGTCAAGTGCTCCCAAAGACATTAAGTTTCCGACAATGCCAAAAGCATTCATAAGAATGGTGGCAATCATCATAGAAACAGGAATGGCAAGAGCTACCGCAAAGGCACCCTTCACTGTTCCCAATGTTAAAATAAGACATACAAGAACAATAATAGCCGCTTCTACTAAATTGGTAAATACAGTTGAGAGAGTTCGACCAATGAATTCAGAACGATCATAATACACTTGAATCTTCATCCCAGGAGGAAGTCGGGATTCAATTTCTTTCATCTTTTCTTTGACTCGGCTTACCACTTGGAGAGAGTTGCTACCAAGTAACATCATTGCCGTTCCACCCACCACTTCTCGTTTTCCGTTCATAGTGCTCAGACCAAAACGTAAAGCTGGCCCTGTTTCCACTTTGGCAATTTGGCCAAGAGTAAGTGGAATACCATCTCTTGAAGTGCGAACCGAAAGTCTTGAGATATCATCAATGGATTTAAATTGGCTTTCCCCCCGAATCACAAACTGCTCTTCGCCTTTTTGGATGTATCCACCACCAAGGTTGACGTTGGCACCTTCCAGAGCTTCTGTAATATGAGAAAGAGTTAAATTATGAGATAACAAACGTTTGGGGTCAATTTTGATTTGAAACTGTTTGGCGTCTCCCCCGACAACGTTGACATCAATGATTCCTTTGACAGAACGAAGTTGTCTTGCTACTTCCCATTCCATCACAGTTCGGAGTTCTTCTGGAGTATGGCTTTCGGAAACTAATGCAAATTCATAAATATCTCCAAGACCAGTTGCAATCGGCGAAAGTTCCGGCCTTCCATAGGATTTGGGGATAAAGTTCTCTGCTTGTTTTAATCTTTCGTTTACAAGTTGCCTTGCAAAATAGATATCCGTTCCATCTTCAAAGATAACAGTAACAGAACTTACACCTGTTCTTGAAATGGAACGAATTTCAGTCACTTTCGGCATCCCGTTAAACTCAAGTTCGATGGGATAAGTGATAAATTGTTCCACTTCCAATGGAGAAAGGCCAGGAACCGAAGTCACTGCTGACACCTGGACGTTAGTTACATCGGGAATGGCATCAATAGAGAGATGAAGTGCATTATAAAAACCAACGATGGTGAGTGCTGCTGTCAAAACGAGTACAGTGGCTCGTTTGTGAATGGAAAACTTAATGATTTTTTCTAACATAATTCCTATTTGAAATTCAATACATTGCAGAGACCAAATTTGGACTCTACTTCTAGACTAATCTACATGCAACGATTAAGCCAAAAAAGGTGGTGGGAGGTAAAGAAAGTGAAATAAGATAGGAATTTCAGTAAAAAAGACAGGTTCTGTAGAAATTGTAGACCAACGGATGACAGAAATCTTCACAAGGGACTGTTCCCTACGGGAAGGAACTAATTTCAAAACTTGGTTGGATTCTTTAGAAGATGTAAGAACACGAGTCGTTTCTTCCAACTCGTAGGATTGGTATTGAAAGTCCAAATCTTCGAGTGGGGAAACAAACCGGTCATCGACCAGATTCAGATTGATGAAAACCGCTAAAAGCAGGATGAACCCTGACTTCCAGAAGCGCCTAATTTTCACTATTTTTTCCTACACTTGAGACCCAGGTTCAAGAATTGAAGTAGGGACACAAGAGAAAACACTGAAAATATGAACTTTTTTCCATTTCCTTTTCGTTACAAAAACGATAGAGTTGCCAAAACTTAACTGTCAAACAAGACTATCCCTACCGATGAAAGACGAATCTATAGACACCATCATTAGCGACGACATCACGTTTCGCGGAACCCTTTCCTTCAACCAAACATTAAAAATCAAAGGTCAATTCAAAGGCACGATCACATCCCAAGGTAAACTCATCATTGATGAAACTGGTGATGTAGAAGCCGATGTGGAAGTAGGAAGCCTTGTAGTCCACGGAAACCTCAAAGGAAACGTAGACGCAAAAGAAAAAGTGGAACTTAAAAAAAATGGTAAGGTCGTTGGGGACATCAAAACACCGGGACTCGAAGTAGAATTCGGTTCCAAAATTATCGGCAATTGCATCATGTAACCAAGGTTCACTTCGGACCATTACTTGCCGAAGTAAGAACCAAAGTTGATTCTAAAAGGCCCCTATTACGTTACTTAGTCGATAAACGAGAGGGCCTTCGTAACATCCATCCCAAGGAACTTCTTTGTTCCGACTTTTCTTGTTTGCACTCTCCCTTTTCTCTTCCTGATCTATTCGATGCGGTAGAACTTTTACTCCAGTTTGCTCGCGGTGGCAAAAAAATTCTTTTGTATGGAGACCGTGATTCGGATGGAGTGAGTTCCACTTGTCTCCTTGCTTTCTTTTTAAGATCCCATCCAGAATTTTCTCACTGTAACTTAGAAGTGATGGTATCTTCCGAAAGTGATCCATATGGCCTTTGCAAAGAAGCTCTAGTCAAAATCAAAAAAGTAAAACCGGACCTTCTTGTCACACTTGATTTTGGTTCGAGTCAGGCCGATGAAATTGAGGAATTGACGGGCATCGGGATTCGTGTGATAGTACTCGACCACCATGAAGTGCCTGTGCGAATTCCCACTAACTGTGCTTTGGTGAACCCAAGAAGATTGGACTCCATCTATCCAGAAAAAAAAATTTGCACGGCGGTTTTGTCGTTTAAATTAGTTTCTGCGATTCTTTTCCGTCTGAGTGAAGAGTTTGGTCGAATCTATGCGAAAACAGTAACAGATTCAGATTCAAAAACAAAAGATACTATCTATTTCCAAAATGGTTTATCCATCCCTAAAGAATCTATAGATAATTCAAAGATTACAGAGAATTCCATCCTACCTTATCCTGAAGATTTTTCGATGAACATTCCTGTGGATGAGGAAAGAAAACTATTCTACTACCAATGTTCGAAAATTCCTGATTTTTTTGCCGGGCTGGAAGAAGAAACAGACCTGGCCGGAATTGGAACCATTACCGATATGATGCCCCTCACGGGCGAAAACCGACATTTTGTAAAATTGGCCTTACAATCTCTCACCAAACTCTATGTAGGTGATAAAAAACGAAAAGGATTATCCGAACTCTTAAAGGAACTAAAACTAAATCCTCACGGAATCACTACCAAGGATTTAGGTTGGTCCATTGGTCCTGTTCTCAATTCTGCGGGAAGGATGGGAAAAACAGAAGAAGCTGTCTCTTTACTTCTTTCAGAAACAACAACAGAAGCCAAAACAAAGGCCAAACAACTTCTTTCCCTCAATGAAGAACGAAAAGAAAGAACCAAAAGAAATATGGACCGAGTGGAACGGTATTTTGCACGGAAAGCAGAACGAACTACAAATGAAATTGTTTTTTGTTACGAACCCGATATGGAACCAGGTGTCAGTGGAATTGTTGCCACAAGAATGGTAGATACCTATAAAAAACCTGCCATCTTTTTAGCACCTGACAATGGAGATGCGAGAGGAAGCATTCGTTCCTATGGTCGAGAAAACGTTCTGGAACTTTTAGAATCACTTTCCAACCATTTTTTACATTTTGGTGGCCACCCGGAAGCTGGTGGATTTTCTATCAAACTCGAAAATATACCCGCATTCGAATCTGCTTTGTATCCTACTGCAAAAGAGTGGTTAGCAAAGGATAAGGAAAGATCCACAGTTCATACAATTGAAACTGATTTTACAGTTCTAACAGAAGAAATGGGTGAAAAACTTCTGAAAGAGTGGAAGGACCTTGAACCCTTTGGACAAGGGAACCCCGATATCAAACTTGCAATTCGAAATGCCAAAGCTATCCACCTAACACCACTCAGTGCAGGAAAACATGTACGGTTTCATTTGATTGGGAGTGGCTCTTTAAAGTATATGGTTTGGAATAAGGGAGATGAGTTCCAAAAATTTATGTCAGAACATGGAAGTTTTGATCTTGTGGGGTGTTTGGAAGAAAACTTTTACCAGGGAAGGACCACCCTCCAATTCATTGTCGAGTGGTTTGGAATTGCGGCAGAAAACTCTGCCGTCTCATAGAATCAAAATTAATTCGAACGAGCTTCTCCTAACAAAAACTTTGTATTAGGCGTTAATCAAAACTTTAGACTCGTCTACGTAGACGGGAGTCCAACCTGAATTGTCTTTGAAGTAACGAACTGCTTTGATTCTTAAATTTTTGTCGAGAGTAAACCAGTGGTTGGTATTGGCAGGGATGGAAAGGAAATCTCCCTTACTGACATGAACTTCAAATCTCTCTCCATCGATAATAAATCCAAAAATTCCACTGCCATCAATGATATAACGCACTTCTTCATCCGTATGGATATGAAGTTTATCAAACTTTGCTAACATATCCTGAATTCCAGGAACTTCATCATGAAGGACCACGAGATCATTGGCCTTATAGCCATGTTCTTTTTTCAATTGGTCAAATCGGTATTCTAATCCAGAAAGGACTTCGTTTTTTTCGGCATCGTTTAGGCCCTTTTGTCCGAGGATCAAATCCAAAGACTCTGGTGTTTTATAGAATTCATACACAAGTCCCTTGGAAACAAGGAACGCCTTGATCGCATCTGCATCTTGGAGAGTTTCTGTCTTTCTTTGAATGGTTGCCATATGAAATTACCTACTTATGGACTACCCTCTAGATCCCGGCAAATGGATCAATCTGTTTTTCGCTATCCTGGAACTATTTCTGCTATAGCAGATTTATATTAAGGCACCTGGCTGGAAGAAGAGCCAACCCACGGTAAAAAACAAACTAAGTAAAAATACCAGAAATCCTAAGGTCGGCATCGCGGGAAGATCCCGAACCCCAGCCACGGAACCTGTTTCCTGTTTCATATAGGATTGGATCGTGATTTTCATGTAGTAATAAAACGCCACACAGGAGTTTGCTACAGCCCCAAAGAGGAGAATCCTGTTGAATAACAAATCCGATTCTGCAATCTTTTGCAAAAGGAAAAGTTTGGTCCAAAATCCAATGAGGGGAGGAAAACCGGCAAAGGATAAAAAGATAATCGAAAGTGAAAGTGCCGTTAGCGGGTGTTCGCCACTCAAATGAGCAATTCCATTGACAGTCACTTCATGTTTCCCCTGTTCTAAATAGGAGATAATGGCAAAGGCAGCTAAATTCAAAAGTGAATAAGAAAAGAGGTAATACAATGCCTCAAGGCCAGCCCCACAGGTGATTCCGGCTACAATATAACCAGCATGGGATATTGAAGAATAGGCTAACATCCGTTTGAGATTCTCTTGTTTTAGAGCTACAATGTTTCCCCAAGTCATGGAAACCAAAGCAATGACACCCATGAGGTATTGCCATGAGTTTCCCATTTCACCCAAAGGGATATGGTTGAATAAAACGATAAAAAGCCCAAGAGCCGAAGCTTTACCTGCACTTGCCATAAAACCAGTGATAGGTGTTTGTGCTCCTTCATATACATCAGGTGTCCAGGAGTGAAAAGGAACAAGAGCAGCCTTAAATGAAACTCCCACTAAAAAGAGTCCAAATCCTAATTTAGAAAAATTGGACTCATACCCTTTTAAAAAAAGTCCTCGAAGGGCACTATCTAAGTTAGTTGTACCGGATCCTCCGTATAAAAAAGCAATTCCAAGTAACATAAACCCAGAGCTAAAGGTTCCGAGTAAAAAATACTTCATTGCACTTTCTAAAGAGGAAACAGAAGTTCTCGCCATTCCAATCATTATATAAAGGCAAAGCGAAAGAATTTCTAAACCCACAAAGATGACGATGAAATCATATCCTGAAGTTAAAAACATCATTCCAGATAAACAAAAAAGTAAAAGAGGAAAAAACTCTGGAAATAAGGTTTTATGCTGCGATAAAAAGGGAGGAGCAATGAGAAGAGTGATGAGCCCAGCGATCAAATAGATTCCACTAAGCCATACAGTCAAAGGACTGATCGATATTTGTGATCCAAAAAACTTACCGTAACCTGGAGAGCTAGTCGTATGATACAAAGCATACATAGCGCCAAGAATTCCGAGAACAGAAAGAACCCATAAGGGTTTAGAGTCTTCTTCTTTTGGAACAAGGAACTGAACTACAAGAGATAGTAAAGCCACTCCGCAAAGAATGAGCATGGGAGAAATTGCGATTAGGTCATTGGAAGAAGGAGTATATGACATGGGTTAGTTTCCTATTGACTCTTTCGGTGTTGGTTCCAATTCAAAATCAGACTCAATGGATTTTTCCAAATTGTCTAAATTTTCATTCAAATTTGGTGGATTTGTTTTTAAGGAAACAAATGAAGGAAGTGCATATTTCGATTGGAAAGGTCCAAGTCTTTCTTCAAATGAAAGTGGTTCTTTTCCCAAACTAGAATAATCAGAAAATTGCCTAGTCGCTGTTCCACCAAGAAAATCTTTTTGGCTGTCTTTTCTTTCTGCAATGGACTGAATCGAAGCAGAATTCAAATAAACATTTGATGAGGATTGTAAAATTTCTAAAAAAGGTTTTGGATAGATTCCAATCCAAAAGATAAAAACAACGAGAGGGGAAAGAATCCCTACTTCACGAAAACTTAAATCTTTGTATGGTTTTGCTTGGATGGTTTTACTTACACCGAACAAGAATCGTTTCACAAACCAGAGAAGATAGAGGGCACCAAGGACTACTCCTGTGGCAGCGATTCCACCTAACCAAACATTGGATTTAATTGCTCCCATAAGGATCAGAAACTCACCTACAAATCCATTGGTTCCAGGAAGGCCAACGGAAGACAAAACTGCGATGAGAAAGAAAGTGGAAAACACAGGCATTTGTTTGGCAAGCCCACCAAACTCAGCAATGTTTCTAGTATGAGCTCTTTCATAGACCATACCAATCATAAGAAAGATCATACCCGTGGAAACACCATGGGATACCATCTGTAACATTCCACCCACAACACCTTCATTTGTGAAAGAGAAGAGTCCCAAAATACAAAAACCTAAATGGGATAAAGAACTATAGGCTATGATTCGTTTGATATCTGTTTGGACAAGAGCTGCCATGGAACCATAAACAATACCAATGACAGAAAGGATTTGAATCCAATTTTGTGAGAACAAACTTTGTTCTGGAAAAAAAGGAATACAAAAGCGAATGAAACCATAAGCTCCAATCTTAAGTAATACTCCTGCCAAGTCTACCGAACCAACAGTAGGTGCTTGGGTGTGGACATCGGGCATCCAAGTATGAAAAGGAAAAAGAGGAATTTTTATCGCAAAAGCCAAAAAGAAACTAAAAAACAAAAACCATTGCAAGGGTTCCGAATAGAGGCCAAGACTTGCTGTCGCTAAGGATTCGATTGACGTTTTTCCCGTTTTGAAGTAAAGGGTGAGAATCCCACCTAACATAAACAGTGAGCCGGCCATGGAGAATAAAAAGTATTTGAGAGCAGCTTTCGTTCTTTCTTCCCCACCCCAAATTCCAATCATAAGGACCATCGGTAAAACCATTAGTTCCCAAAATACATAATAAAGAACCAAGTTGCCAGAAGCAAAAACTCCAAGAACTGCAGTTTCTAATACAAGAAGGCAAATATGAAACTCTTTGATTTTTTTCGGAATATTCGACCAAGAGGCGATACTCGAAAGAAAGAACATAAAAGCAGTGAGTGCAAAAAGTAAAAGGGAGATACCATCAAGTCCCACATGGTAATCCACACTGAGTTTCCCAGATAAAATCCAATCGGGAATCCAATGGACAAATTGTAATCCTGACTGGAAAGGATCAAAAAAGAAAAACAGTCCCACAGAAAGAATGGTTGTGAATGCAGAAGAAAGAGCAGAAATCACTACCACAGTCCCTACTCGTTTCTGGAATACGATGAGTAGTGAGGATACAATCGGTAAGAAGATAATAATTGAAAGAATTTGTTCCGGCATCTTACACCCCCCTCGTTAATAAATACACTAAAATACAGAATGTACCAATGACTACATACAATGCATAATCACCAATAAAACCTGATTGGAGACGGCGAAGGCCATTGGCAATGATACCAAAACTTCCTCCGATACCTAAGAAAAATCGATCGATTACTTTGATATCCACAAAGAAAGCAACCCCCCTGGAAAGAAAAAGAAAGGGGCGAACAAAAACAAAATCATAGATTTCATCGATATAGTATTTATGAAATAGAATCTTACGAAATCCAGTGTGGTCTTCGGAAACTGGGGATCCTTTTCTTTGGTAAAGAAAATAAGCAAGGATAAGTCCAACAGTTCCAATGGCTACAGAAAAACCAGCAAGGGAAAGTTCCACTTCGTGTATTAAAGATTTATGATCGGCAAGGCTTCCCTGCTCTGATGCCAATTCATACCCTTTGTTCAATACAGGAGCAAAAAATCTTTCTAAAGTATCAATATGTAAAAAGAAGTGAGGAGTTTGTAAAAACCCAACAAATACCGCACCCAGTGCTAAAACAACTAAAGGTAAAGTCATAGTCCAAGGAGATTCATGAACTTTGTGGTGTGGGTCCGTATTGTCTTTACCAAAGAATACAACGAATACTAGACGGAACATATAAAACGAAGTAAAAAAGGCAGCTACAATTCCCATAGTCCAAAGGATAGAACCATAGGCTCCATAAGTGTAAGCTTTTTCTAAAATCAAATCTTTGGAGAAAAATCCAGAGAAAGGAAAAAAACCGGCAATGGCTAAGGTTCCTAGTAAAAAAGTAAAGGAAGTGATTTTGATTTTACCAAAGAGCCCACCCATGTGTTTGATATTCTGCTCATGGTGAAGTGCATGAATCACAGAACCAGCACCCAAAAATAACAATGCTTTGAAGAAGGCATGGGTCATTAAATGAAATAAACCCGCTACATAACTCATACTTCCCATTGCAAGAAACATAAAACCAAGTTGTGAAACCGTCGAGTATGCCAGGATCTTTTTGATATCGTTTTGTAAAGTACCAATCGTTGCTGCAAATAGCGCTGTTATCGCACCAATGATAGCAATAAAAAGTGAAGTCTCTGGTGCGAGTAAAAATACAAAATTGAGTCTTGCGATTAGAAAAATCCCGGCAGTCACCATGGTTGCCGCATGGATCAGAGCCGACACTGGTGTAGGACCAGCCATTGCATCCGGAAGCCATACATAAAGTGGGATCTGAGCCGATTTTCCCATGGCAGCAATAAAGAAAAACAAGGCCACAATATTAGCGTAATTTGCAAACTCACTCATCTCACTTAAGTTAGTTTGTAATTGTAGGTATTGTAAACTTCCACCAATCCAAAAAAGAAATCCGGTTCCCAAAATAAAACCAACATCTCCAATTCGGTTAAGGATGAATGCCTTCATACCAGCTTCTGCCGCCGAACTCTTGTCATAGTCAAACCCAATGAGTAAGTAAGAAGAAAGCCCTACTCCTTCCCAACCAAGAAAGGTAAGCACTAAGTTATCACTGAGTACGAGGTTTAACATACAAAAAATGAATAAATTCAAATAAGCAAAAAATCGGTTGTATCCCAAGTTCCCTTTCATATAACCCATCGAATACAAGTGGATGAGAGACCCAATGCCGGTAATGATGAGAGTCATATAAAGAGAGAGTTGGTCGATTTGGTATCCAAAAGAAGATTTAAAATTTCCAACAACGATCCAATCAAAAACTGGAACCAAATGGGGGGCAGTTCTTTCCATTGGTCGGAATTCGTTAAACGCACCTAAGGTGATAAGGAATGGCAGAAATACCGCCAAAGTTCCAATGGAGCCTGCAAACCGATGAGGAATTCGATCCTTCAACAGACCATTATGCAAAAAACCAAGGAGAGGAAGAAGAACAACTAACGGAAATAAATCTAACATAGGATTACCATCTCATCGATTGGAGTTCATCCACATTGGTGGATTTTTTATGCCGAAAAATGGCAATGACAAGTGCAAGTCCAACCGCTGCCTCAGCCGCAGCAATTGCCATTACAAAGAATACAATCGTTTCACCAGAAATATGGGAAAGAGCTTTTGAAAATGTAACAAACACTAAATTTACCGAATTTAGAATCAGTTCCACAGACATAAAAATGATTACAATGTTTCTGCGAATGAGGACACCGAGAACCCCAATGGAAAACAATATTCCAGCAAGTCCAAGGATATAGGAAATGGGGATGCCGTTTACGAATTGGTTCATAGGACTGTATCCTTAGTTTGTTCTACTTCCGTTAATCGTTTTTTGGCGAGGATCACCGCACCAAGGACTGCCACAAGTAAGAGTATGGAGATCATTTCAAAAGGGAGAATATAATCTAAATAAGTGGAGGCACCAACTGTTGCCACATTCCCTTTCGCATTCACAGTGCCTGTTCCTTGGATGGGATAGGAATACTCAGTGAGTGCATATCCCTTTCCCATTTGGTCCGAATGAGGGACACCTGTGGTAAGAGCCGAATACAATAAAAAGAAAAAACCAAAAGCAAATATTGAAAGTAAAACCAAACGAATGGGGTGTTTTCTGTAACGCGATAAGGTTTCTGCTCTTTGTGATAGTAACATCAAAACAAAAACAATTAACACCATAATGGCACCTGCATACACTAACACCTGCATGGTGGCAATGAAAAGGGCTCCCATAATCCCATAAATCCCCGCAAGGGCAAAGAAGGTAAAGACAAGGGAAACCGCAGACACAACTGGATTTTTTTGGAAAACAACACTAAGCGCTGTAATCACAGTGACCGTTCCAAAAAAGATAAATAATAAAAAGGATGGGGAAGATTCTAGGTTCATATAAATAATTTCATCCATCCTTCTTTCCAATATACCGTATAAATTGCTGCAAACATAACAGCAAATAGGCCCCAAGGAATCATCTTCTTCCAACCCAGTTTCATGAGTTGGTCATAACGAAAACGCGGAAGAGTCCAACGAACCCAAATAAATAGAAAGGCAAAAAATAAAACTTTCAAAATGAAAAAGCCAAGTCCAATAAAAGCTTGGTAATGGGAACCCGCACCTAGATGGAAAGGAACATTGTATCCGCCAAAAAAAAGTAAGGTGGTAAGGCAAGACATGGTAATCATGTTCATATACTCAGCCAAAAAGAAGAGGGCAAACTTAAAGGCACCATATTCCGTATGAAAACCCACAACCAGTTCTGATTCGGCTTCCGCTAAATCAAAAGGAAGGCGATTGGTTTCTGCAAACATAGCAGTCACATATATAAAAAAGGCTACAAAACCTGGTGGAGACAAAATGTTCCACATATCTTTTTGAGAATCACTAATGTCTGTTAATTTTAATGACCCAGTCATAATGACAATCACAACTATGGAAAGGCCCATCGGAAGTTCGTAACTAATCATTTGCGCTGTAGAACGAACCCCACCTAACAATGAATATTTATTATTACTTGACCAACCTGCAATCATTATCCCATACACAGATAAGGAAGAAATTGCCAACATATACAAAACACCGGAATCGGGATTGGCTATTTGTAAATCTATTGTAGCCACACCTGTCAGTGCCGTGAGCCATTCGGGTGCAGGAAGAGTTCCACCAAAAGGAATCACAGCCCAGGCCATAATGGCACAAGTCATCGAGATTGTGGGAGCCAAAAGATACATACCCTTGGAGACATTTTTAGGGAAAATTTCTTCTTTTGCGATGAATTTGATTCCATCGGCAAGAGGTTGGAATAGTCCAAATATTCCGGCTCGGTTGGGACCAGGACGATCCTGAATGAATCCAGCAAACTTCCGTTCGGCGAGAGTATAATAAGCCACACCGGTTAGGATTACAAAAAATAATGAGAGGATTTTAATTCCCCAAGCAAGTAATAGAGCCCAGTCCATAATGTTTCGGTGACCTTTAGTGAGAGACGCTCACTTCCTTTTTCAATCGAGCCGAGAACTCTCCTTTAAACTTTGTCATGGTTGGTCGAACAGCCATCACACATGCATCTGCTAACGGACAAATGGTGGTTCCACCTTCCATATTTCTAGACAAAGAAAAAATGAGTTCTACATCTTTTTCAGTTCCTTCTCCAGTTTTGATTTTATGGAGAAGGTCTTTCACCCAATGTGTACCTTCACGGCAAGGTGTACATTGGCCGCAAGATTCATGAGAATAAAATTCTGCCAAACGGTATGTCGTTTCCACAAGATCTGCAACTTCAGAAAGAATAATCACAGCACCGGAACCTAACATCGATTTTAAAGAAGCAATCGATTCATAATCCATAGTGGCTGACATTGCTTCTTCGGCAGTGAGAATAGGAGAAGAACTTCCTCCGGGAATCACTGCTTTTAAAGTTTTATCATTTTTAATTCCACCACAAATATCATAAATGAGTTCCTTCATAGGAGTTCCCATTTCTACTTCATAAATTCCTGGCTTTTTCACATGTCCACTGACAGCAAATAGTCTAGTTCCTGGCGATTTTTCTGTTCCAATCTTTTTGTATTCTTCACCCGTCATACGGATGATATGCGGAACGTTACAAAACGTTTCCACATTGTTCACCACTGTGGGGCAAGAATATAGACCGGAAACTGCTGGGAAGGGAGGTTTGAGGCGTGGATGGCCCCTCCTACCCTCAAGGGAATTGATTAGAGCCGATTCTTCCCCACAGATATAAGCACCCGCTCCGGAATACACCGCCAAATCAAAGTCATACCCGAGACCCATGATATTTTTACCAAGAAGACCTGCTTTGTAAGCTTCTTCCACAGCCTCTTCCACCACACGAATCCCTTTATGGAATTCACCACGGATATAAATGTACCCTTGGTGGGAATCAATTGCTTTGGCAGCAATGACCATCCCTTCGATAAGCATATGAGGGAGTTTTTCAATCAAGAGTCGGTCTTTGAATGTTCCCGGTTCTCCTTCATCTCCGTTACAAATTAAATACTTAGGTTTGTCTGTTTTGGGAATGAATCCCCATTTGTTTCCTGTGGGAAATCCAGCTCCACCACGGCCACGAAGACCTGAGTTTTTTACATCGTTTACAATTTGTTCGGCGGTCATCTCAGAGAGAGCTTTTTTTTGGCTTTCATACCCTCCGACAGTGCGGTAATGGTTTAAGGTATGGGAATCAGGGGCACCAATATGAGTTGTGAGTAAGTTCTTTAGTCCCATTTTATACCTGCTTATCCAATTCAGCGAGAATGTTTTCTATGATCTCTGGAGTTAGGTTTTCATAATATTTATCATTGATTTGAGCCACTGGCCCAAACCCACAAGCACCGAGGCACTGCACTTCATCCACAGTGTATTTTTTGTCAGAAGTAGTTTCTCCTGCTTCAATTCCTAATTTAGAACAAACATGTTCCGTGATGGAATCAGAACCCGAAAGATAACAGGAGATGTTTCCACAGATTTGAATATGAAACTTCCCTACGGGTTTTTTATTGTACATGGTATAAAAGGTAGCAACACCATGCACTTGTGCGAGAGATACGGGAGCTCCGATTCTTTCGGCAATGTAAGACATTCCTTCTTGATCCACAAAACCTTTGTCAGCTTGTAATAAAAAAAGACATGGCAAAATTAACGAACGTTTACTCGGGAACTGCGGGATCAACCTTTGGAATCGTTTTTCGGAATCTTGTGAAAATTGGTAAGCCATTAACAATCTAACTCCCCTGCAATCACATTGAGTGAAGACATAGTGGCAATGGTATCAGCAAGTAAACCACCCTTAACAAGCTCAGGAAAAGCTTGGTAATACCAAAAACAAGGGCGTCTTACATGCACTCGCCAAGGAGATTTTTCCCCTTCGGATACAACATAAAATCCCAATTCGCCATTGGCAGCTTCCGTTGCCATATAGTATTCCCCGGGAGGCACCTTCACTCCATGCATAATGATTTTAAAATGGTATATGAGTTCTTCCATATTATGATACACCTTGTCCTTTGGTGGGAGAAAGGTGTGTGGAACATCAGCGTGGTATGGGCCTTCAGGAATTCCATCGATCAGTTGTTCGATGATTTTCATCGACTGGCGCATTTCTTCCATACGAACTAGAGTGCGGTCTAAGGCAGATCCGTCCCCACCTACGGGAATGTCAAAATCCACTTGATCATAAAACATATAAGGATCATCTTTTCGAACGTCCCAAGGAACTCCTGCAGCCCTAAGGTTCGGTCCAGAAAATCCATATGCGATAGCTCTTTCCGCAGAAAGCCCGCCAATTCCGGCAGTTCTTTCATTGAAAATTTTATTGCGAATGAGAAGTTCTTCAAATTCATCTAAGGCAGGTTTTAAACCTTTGATAATAGTTTTGATTTCCGATTGGAATTCAGGATAGATGTCTCTTTCCATTCCACCCACACGACAAAAGGTTGTAGTGAGCCTAGCGCCTGTTAGCTTTTCTAAAATTTGGTAAATGTTTTCTCTATGGTGAAATAAATGCAAAAGTCCAGAAAACGCCCCTAAGTCCACACCCATAATTCCGTTGCAGATGATATGATCCATGATCCTAGAAAGTTCCGAAATGATCATTCGGACATAGGTAACACGATCCGGAACTTGGATTTGCATCATCTTTTCTACGGTAAGGATCCAACCAATATTATTAAGCGGAGTGGATACATAATTCATTCGATCCGTACAAACTAGGAACTGATTGTAATCATAACGTTCGCCTAATTTTTCAAAACAACGATGGACATAACCAATGACTGATTCTGTATCAACGACTCGTTCTCCATCAATTTGAATTACGTTTTGTAAAATTCCGTGAGTGGCAGGATGGCTTGGACCAAGATTGACAAGAAGGTGACCTTCCGGTAGGTCTTTGAATTTTTTGCCAAAGTGTTCGGCTGTTTTTTCGTACATTACCATAATGATTCCTTACCGCCTAACCGGTAATATCCTCGCTCACATGAATGGTGAGTAAGTCTTCAATGAGATAATCTTGACCGGGACCCTCTAAAGGATAGTCCTTACGAAGAGGATGGCCGACGAAGTTATCAGGCATAATGAGGCGTTCCAACTGTGGATGATTGGAAAAGGGAATTCCCATCAAGTCATACACTTCTCTTTCAGGCCAATTGGCCGCAGGAAAAATTTCAGCTAAACTAGGAACCTCTTCCCCTTCGCCCACAGGAACTCGGAGTTGCAAACGGAAGTGTTTGTTTTTCGGAGAACGAAGTAAATACACCACTTCGAATCTAGGTTCGCGTTTTCCAAGCCAGTCGATAGAAGTTAGGTCATTTAAATAAGTGAAGGCAAATTCCGGATGATCCTTTAATGCTTGTACAACGGTAGGGAGTGCTTCCTTTTGAATGCTAAAATAAAGTAAATTAGTGTTTATGTCCCTTTGCGGGAGTAATACATCAGAAAACCGAGAGTTTATGTATTCAGTAATGGTATCTTTCATGCGACTACGAGAGGTTTATTGCGTTCGTTAATTTCTTCGATTTTTCTCATGACTTCTTGGCGTCTTGCTTCCAATCCTTGGCCTTGCACTTTCTTTTGAAGTTTCACAAGAGCATCGAGAAGAGCTTCTGGTCTAGGAGGGCAACCAGGAACATAAACATCCACAGGAAGAATTCGGTCCACACCTTGTAACACACCATAGGTGTGAAACATTCCACCGGAAGAGGCACAAGCACCCACAGAGATCACAAATTTTGGTTCCGCTAATTGATCGTATATCTGGCGTAATACGGGAGCCATTTTATAAGTAATGGTTCCGAGTACCAAAATCATATCTGCTTGGCGGGGAGAAAAGGAAGGTCGTTCCGCACCAAAACGAGCAATATCATAATCGGAACAAGAAGTGCTCATGTATTCAATTCCGCAACAAGCTGTTGCGAAAGGATAAGGCCATAAAGAAAAACTTTGTCCCCATTGGACTACATTGTCGAGTGTTGCGACTTGGAACATATCGCCAAACATCTCTCCCGGTTTGGATAATGTTTCTGTTAATCCCATTCCAGTGCTCCTTTTTTCCATATATAGTATAGACCGACAACAAGTATGAGTAAAAAGAAAAACATCTCTAGTAAGAAGAAGGTTCCAAGACCAGCTTCTTTAAAAGTGATTAAGTTCACTGCCCATGGATATAAAAAGACCGCTTCAATATCGAAGAGAATGAAAAGGACGGCAACAAGATAGAACTTAATGTTGAAGAGTCCCCTGGCATCACCGTAATACGTTACCCCACATTCAAAGGTGTCTTGAGGTTTCGATTTTTTCTTCGGATTGATGAGGAAGGCAAGGGTCAAGATCAGAGCGGAGAAGCCGACTCCGAGCAAAAGTTGTAGAAGGATTGGCGCGAAACTATCTGGTGCAGAACCCATTCCTTGAATGATCTCATCCTTATTTTGAATTGTCAAGGCGAGATTCTTTTCGAACCATTTTTCTCATTCAATGCGTAATAAATCATTAAATTGAGAATGGCTCTCAAAGATTGACCCACGATTTTCTGGACTCTAATTCCACCCTATTTCTAAAACAAAAGTTCAGGATCAAAATGATAGTTTTGGGAAATGGATTTTGGTAGAAAAAGAAACTCGATGTAAAAAGAAACTCAAGTGATTACTTCCCGGGTTGAATTCCCCGTAACCCATACCCCTTTCTTAGAATCTTTGCCATTTACATAAGCAAATATACGTTATAGCGAATTATTCGTCTGTAATAGCGAATTTGATCTTGCCTGCGCAGAAACAAAATCCTCCCCTATTCAGAAAGGAGTCAGGCTATGTTTACAGAAACGAGACCCAGTTACAACCCCTACGAAATTTCAAGAGAGTCCCATGAGATTTTAGAGTCACTCTCTTCTGTCGTTTTATCTCCTGCATCCGGCGATTTTTTTCAAACCCGAGTGTTTCGGCTCGCTCATGTGTTCCACCTATCAACCGTTTGGATCGCAGAATGGAAAAAAGAAACCTCGCAGTTTCAAACTCATGCTTTGGTTCATTTGGGAGAACTTTCGGCACCAAAATCCTATAATGGTAAAATTGCACCTTGTTCTGAGGTGATAGAATCAAAATCCTTTTTTCATACAATCAGCCTTGAAGATCGGTATCCGGGATTCGAATCTGTTTTATCTGTCAAAGGCAGTCACTATTTAGGTTATCCTTTGAAATCTAGATCAGGAGAAATCATTGGTGTCATTGCCATTCTCAATCGAAAACCAATTCCACATATCGATCGAGTGATTCGAATCTTAGAGTTACTTTCTGTAAGAACAGCTCAAGAATTAGAAAGACGAAAGTCAGATACTTACATTTCCCATGCTATAGAATCAGTCTATGCTCTCAGTCATTCCTTAAAAGAAATTCATAGATTAACAACTTCTCATTTCGAATCCATCGAAGATTTATTTTCAGGTTATCTCAAAACGGGTTTACAGTTATTCCATTTCCCTTTGGGGATCATAAGCCAAACCAACCAAGACAAATATAAAATTCTAAAAGTGGAAGGAGATTCAAAAGGAATCAAAAAAGGAGATTCATTTCGAATTGTTGATACATTTTTTTCGAAAGCAAACCAAACAAAAAAAACAGTATTTTATGAAGATATATTTTCTTCAGAAGAGAACCTTCAAAAAACTCCATTTTTCAAAGAGTATGGATTAGTTAAGTCAATTGAAGTTCCCATACTCATTGATGGAAAAGTAGAAGGATCTATTGGTTTTTTCTCAGAAGAAGTGGGAGGTATCCCGATCGAAAATCATTTTATCGAAGTGATTGAAGTGATGAGCCGAAGTATTGCCTATGAGATTGAAAAAAGAGAAGCTGCGGAAGAACTCAAAAAAATTAAACTCCACCAGGATGGAGATTATTATTTAACTTCTCTCCTTGTGAAACCTTTAGGAGGAACTACGATTGAAAGTTCCAATGTAAAAATCGAGTTTTTAACCAAACAGAAGAAAGAATTTTCTTTTCAAGGAAAACAAGGAGAAATTGGAGGAGACCTTTCTGTAGCACATACAATCCTATTACGAGAAAAAAAACATACAGTCTTTATCAATGCGGATGCGATGGGTAAATCTCTCCAAGGTGCCGCAGGGGCTTTGGTTTTGGGAGCAGTATTTCGGTCCATTATCGAAAGGACAAAAAACAGAGAAGAATACCAAATCAAATACCCCGAACAATGGTTACGTGAAGTATTCGATGAATTAAACAAAACCTTTGAAAGTTTTGATTATACGATGCTTGTTTCACTCATTCTTGGTTTGGTGGAAGATGAGTCCGGTTTATTGTATTTTGTCAATGCAGAACATCCCCATATCATATTATACAGAGATGGAATTGCAAGTTTTATCAAAACTAAATACAGTTACCTAAAAATTGGGGCTACCCTTCCCCAAGAAAGATTTGCGATCAATATTTTCCAACTACAGAAAGGAGATGTGCTCTTTGGTGGGTCTGACGGCAAAGATGATATCTTAGTACACGGAGCTTGCAGTGGAGAACATTTTCTTAATACTGACGAAAAATTATTTTTAGAACATGTAAGAAGAAGAGAAGGAAATCTTTCGGGTATTGTTCGCTCCATCCAACAAACAGGAGAACTCACTGACGATTTATCCCTTTTTCGATTGGAGTATAATCCAGAATCTGAGACGGAAGAAAAAACAGCCTCGACCCAAGATGGTTTAGAACAAATAACAAAATTCAAACAAGAGATCAGAAAGGGGAATTTGATAGCAGCCCAAACTCTTTTGGAAAGTGCATATGAACTAAACGACAGGAATTTGGAAGTTTTGCAAAGTTTGGTGAAATTTCGAATAACAAATAAAGAATACGAACAAGCCGTAAAGTACGGTGAAGAGTATTTATCTTTAAAAGCAGATAGCAACCACATCCTATTGTCACTTTCTTTTGCTTATCAAAAGTTAGGAAAAATTAATAAAGCAATCGAATATTCGGAAAGGCTCATCCTCCGCGAACCGCAACATCTAAAGAATACAACCCATTTGGCTGTTTTGTATGGCAAAAAAGGTGACTTTGAAAAAGCCAAAGAATTTTTAAACTTTGCCATCGAATCCACAAATGACAAGGAACAGTTAGAAAAATTAGAAAAGTATCTATCAAGAATAGAACATGTGCATGCGAAACAAAAAAGTAAATATCAATTAGAATGAGTAACGTTCCTAATTTATTTTTTATCACCCCAATGTTTTCGCAACTGGTCCTTTAGATTCTTTTCCATACCTTGGTTTGTTGGTTCATAAAACTCGGGAGGGTTTGGATAAAAGGAATCAGGAAAGTATTTTTCTCGAACAAAATGATCCGGAAAATCATGGGGATACTGATAATCTTTTCCAGCTCCTTCATTTTTATGAGTAGCAGTAGGAGCATTACGCAAATGGTTTGGAATTTGGAATTCTCTTTTTCTTTCCCTAACCATTTGTAATGCTTTATCAATAGCCAAATAACTAGCATTAGACTTAGGTGCTGAGGCAAGGAAAGT
The DNA here is from genome assembly GCF_000332495.1 of Leptospira terpstrae serovar Hualin str. LT 11-33 = ATCC 700639. Classification (NCBI taxonomy): domain Bacteria; kingdom Pseudomonadati; phylum Spirochaetota; class Leptospiria; order Leptospirales; family Leptospiraceae; genus Leptospira; species Leptospira terpstrae. The sequence goes on from NZ_AOGW02000010.1 coordinate 936,929, forward strand.
AGTACATTGGCTCAAAGGAATTCGTCCTTCCGGCATCCCGACTCTTTCCACTGCTTGCCAAGTGGCAATAGCAAGAGGAAGTGCGTGAACACTGGCATTTCCAATATCTTCACTGGCAAAAATCACAAGCCTTCTCGCGATAAAAAGTGGGTCTTCCCCACCTTCGATCATCAGTGCTAAATAAAAAATGGCTGCATCAGGATCACTTCCTCGAAGGGATTTGATAAATGCTGAGATAATATCATAATGGCTTTCGCTATTTTTATCATAAAAAATAACATTTTCACCCAAAATTTCAGCTAACTTAGATTCGGTGATTTTTTCGGTATCGTTAGTTGCATTCAGAATACGTTCTAAATATCCGAGAAGTTTTCTCGCATCCCCAGAACTTCTACGAAAGAGTTCTTTTTTTAAATCTTCAGGGAAAGTTTGTTTGTGGTTTAATTTTGTTAGACAAGATTCAAAAATATAGTTTTCCTCGGCTTCGGATAGAGAAGTGAGTCGGTAAACAAGCATTCTCGATAGAAGAGCTTTATTCACACGAAAACTAGGATTTTCTGTGGTTGCAGCAATGAGAATGATCTCACCTTCCTCTACTGCAGAAAGAAGTGCATCTTGTTGTGAGGAAGAAAACCTATGGATCTCATCTAAAAACAGAACGATGGTTCCGCGTCTCTTGGCTTCGTCTAAAACCTCTCTCACTTCTTTTAAACCACTGGTCACACAACTCAAATACCGTTTTTCCAAACTCCAAGATTGAGTTAGTAAATGTGCAAGCGTTGTTTTTCCAGATCCTGGTGGGCCGTAGAACAGAATAGAGGTGGGTTTTGGAATGGATTTGAGAGATTGTACGACTTGGGTTTGTCCCACAAACTCTGACCAATTTTTGGGTCGCACCGCATGGGCTAAAGGGACTTGTTTGTTTTGAGAAAAAAGGGAATCCAATTTATCTTTTTTCCATTTCTTTTTTTACCGCCATATAACAATTGTATATGGTTTCATTACAAACATCACAACCAGAATTACAACAAATGAGTGACCTCTCAGATACTTTTCCATCCACCAAATTTTTAACGAAGGCAGCCGTGCGGTCAGGTAAAAAGAAAAATCGAACTTTTTCTAAAATGATTTCGTCAACAGGTTTTGGAAACAAACGTTCTTCTGACATCTATCCTCCAGTAATCCATCCTAAATACATTGCATAAAAATAAACAGTGACTCTAACAAACCGAAAGAGAGAACCTAACAAAAACAAAGTATAACGCATCTTAAAGGTTCCCACTGTGTAAGCCATCCATGAATAAGGAATGGGTGTGAGAGCACTTAAAACTACAGCTCCAAAACCATACTTTCGAAGATATGGGAGGAGTTTGTCTTCATAATGCAAAACCATCTGTCTTCCTAAATGAAATTTGGGGATGAGATACAAACCGGTAAAATAGGCGAGAGTACCGCCGATGATACTTCCCAAGGACATGGAAAGGATGGTGAAAAGTGGATCCATCTCACCCGTGATCGCTAACATAAGAAAGGCGTCGGGAGGTACAAAGGCAGGAAGACTATCCGAAAGGATCATGCCGAAAAAAAGTCCCCAATATCCAAAAATTCGGACAAAGTGTTCGCTAAACCCAAGGAGTTCTTTGCGGAAAAAAAATGCCAATCCAAAAACAATGACAAGAACTATGACTATGGAAAGAATAGTTTGGTAAATAAGGCTACGTAGGTTGATGGGAGTTTCTTTTTCTTTAATCATAAAATAAAATTTTAGTTCCTATTTACCTATACTAACAAGGAAAAGATAAAACTTATCCTCCATTCTCTTTACGAATGAGATTCCGGTTGGTTCTGATCCAATCTTCTGTTTTGGAAATGGATTCTTTGATGAGTGAATCCAAATGATTCTTTTCTTCTGAATTGAAGTTTTGTAATACAAAATCTGCCACTTCCATTCCCCCTTTTTCTGGTTTTCCTACCCCGAATCGCAACCGGTGAAAATCTTGTGATCCTAGTTTTGCGACTATATCTTTTAGTCCATTGTGGCCGGCAGTTCCGCCCCCAATTTTATTTTTTATTTTCCCAAAGGGTAGATCCACTTCGTCTTGGATGACCAGTATCTGGGTAGGAGGGATTTTATACAAATTGGCAAGGGTTTGAGTGGATTTTCCAGAAAGATTCATAAACTCTAAAGGTTTCAGAAGGTGTACTTTGTCCCCTTCCCATGTATGCGTTGTCTCTAAATACTTTTTTGAATCTTTAAACGAAACACCAAAACTCGAAGCCAAAGCATCTAAGATCATAAAACCAATGTTATGGCGAGTATTCTTGTATTTATCCCCTGGATTTCCAAGGCCCACTATGAGAAAATGAATCATACGTTTCCGAGTAAAATATGTAACAATCGTTCTGTGGCTTTTACTGCAGCCACTTGTTGGTCAGAATCAATTCCAATGGTACGAATGGGATGAGTATCACCATCTCCTTTCCAGGTAATCACAGTTTCCACAAGGGCATTGGTATTCCCACCAGGAGGAATCCTCACTTCATAGTCATAAAGTTTAGGAATTTGGATATTTAATTCTTTTAGAATTTTACCAAGAGCATTCATAAAAGCGTCATAACCACCATCGCCTTCTCCATTCGCTTCATAAAATTTTCCTTGGTAGTTGACTTTTACTTCTGCCTTGGGTTTGACACCGAGCCCACTAGTCACAGTACAAGTTTCGATACGAAAACTAGCTTCTAAATTTTCGCCAGTGATATCAGAGATGATATAAGGAAGGTCTTCTTTAGTAACCGTTTTGTTTTGGTCACCTAGTTCAATGACTCGTTCTAAAACTTTTTTTTCAATTTCTGGAGAAAGAACCATTCCCAGTTGTTTTAAATTTTCAGTGATGCTTGCTTTCCCAGCTAACTTACCTAATGCGTAGACTCTGGCTCTACCAAACCTTTCTGGTAAAATTGGATTGGCATATAAATTTCCTTTTTTATCGCCATCGGCATGAACCCCTGCGGTTTGCGTAAAAACATCTTCTCCCACAATGGGACGATTATCAGAGATTCTTTTGCCGGAAAAAATCTCAACAAGTCTAGATGCATTTGTGATTTCTCTTTCTACAACGGAAGTTCTGAATTTTGTTTTGTCATGTAATGCAGTGACCACAGCTTCTAGAGGTGAATTTCCAGCCCTTTCCCCCAGTCCATTAACAGCGACATGAAGGCCACGAGCTCCTGCTTCTACTGCTTCCAAACAATTGGCAACAGCTAAATCATAATCGTTGTGACCATGAAACTCAAACCATAATTTCGGGAACTCTTTCACTAGATCTGTAATGGATGTTCGCACTTCCAATGGAGAAAGTACTCCAAGTGTATCTGCTAGATAAAATTTACTTACAGGGAATTTGGATACTACACCTAAGTATTCTAAAACGTAATCTCGTGAATGTAAATAGCCATTGGACCAATCTTCCATATAAACATTCACTGTAATTCCAGAAGCCGTTGCATTCTCTACAGTCTTTTGGATGTCTAAAAAATGTTCGGCAGGAGTTTTTCGTAACTGATTGGTTAGGTGATTCAGGGAACCCTTTGTCAAAAGGTTAAGGACTTTAACACCTGTTCCTTTCATCCATTCTACAGTTTTATCAATATCGACAAATCCCAAAATTTCGATGCGATCCAAAAGACCTTCAGATTTAGACCATTCTACAATTTTTTTGACTGCTTCAAATTCACCAGGTGAAACACGAGCACTGGCAATTTCCACACGATTGGTTTTTAAATCTTTTAATAGATGTTTGGTGATATTTAATTTTTGCTGCCAAGAAAAAGAAACACCATTGGTCTGTTCCCCGTCTCGCAACGTGACGTCCAGGATTTCTATAGAAGAGTTAGATTCAGTCATGATTTCAATCGGTTGATGTATTCTTTGGACGGAGCGAGAATTTCCACAATCGTACTGCCCGGGTTGGACCGAAACATCGGATCGGTCTCTACTAATTTCAGAAAATCGCAAGTCGCTACATAGTCAATCGCCATTCGCCGGAGAATTCCTTCTCCAATTCCATGTAAAATTTCCACATAGGATTCCCCGTCCATAAAGGCATCATGGAGTTCTCGTTCTAGTTTGATACGAGCTTCTTCGAATCGGAGTTTTCGGATGTAGATGGTACGCACCTTACGTCCAGAAAATGGGACTTAGGTCAAATTGCAACAGAAACGAACTGCATCGAGCAATTCCCTGGTGTTCCAGGGTTTGGAAAAAATGGCATAAGTTTTAGCCTCTTCCTTCACTCGGTTGATGGCATCACGATCCGCATGACCGGAAATTAGAATGGATTTGATATGAGGGTATTTTTGATGGACTTGGATGAGGAATTCATCCCCACGCATTCCAGGCATCAGCCAATCAGAAAGAATGAGAATCACTTCCACTCCCGATTGGCAAAGATCATCGATGACTTCCATAGCTTCTTCGGGATTTTGTGCGGTTTCGTACGTAAAACTGCCACCAATCTCCCGTTTTAGTTCTTGTACGAGGGAAAGAAGAAGGATCGGTTCATCATCAACACATAGGATTGCGTTTTTCTCATGTTGTACTTGCGTAATGTTCAATCTCTTTCCCCTTCTATTACCTTTGGCAAATACACTCTAAACTCAGTCCCCAAGTCATCTGACGTGAATTCGATTGTACCCTTCATTTTTTCTACGATTTGTTTACAAATGTCAAGCCCAAGCCCAATCCCTTCGCCATGTTTTTTTGTAGTAAAAAAAGGTAAAAAGATCTTATCGTGTATCTCAGGAGCAATTCCTTTTCCTGTATCCTGAATGGAAGTGATTACAGTATCTGCATTCGAAGTGACTGTAATTTTTAATTTTCCGCGAAAGTCCATTGCTTGTAATGCATTGTTTATGAGATTAATCCAAACTTGGTTCAGTTTGTCCCTTTCCGCCAAACAATAGTCAGATGTAGAATAAGATTTTATGATTTCAACATCGTTCTTTATTTTCGATTGGTATAAAGTAAGGATAGAATCCATTTCTGTAGGAATATGAACATTTTGAAATTTTGTTTCTGTTTCTAGCCGATCCGTATGCAAATAGTGTTTCAAAGCATTTACCACATGAGATGCTTTGTCAGTGGCCGTTTGCACCACATAAACCAATCGATATAAACTGCCGAGAATCAAAACATTTTGTAAAATAATTCCAGACCTTGGCTTCTTTAGGATCGTTAGAAGTGGTTCATCTAATTGTAAAATGCCTAAGGAAGTTAAATCTTCTATGATTTCTTCCGGGTTTTCTACTTGGTGTGAGTTTAAAATTCCCATTCGTTCTTTTTTTTCTGCACGATTGAGTAATCCGGAATTGCGAGAACCAAAAGCTAATCCCAAATGTAAAAAATAACGAAAGTCTTCTCTCTCTGAAGCATCCAATGATTCTAAAAATGCAGGTAAGTCGATGATGTCATTTTTTAAGATCTCAGACATAGCGCGAACGCTAGAAGTAATAGCACCTAGGGGAGTATTGAGTTCATGAGTAATACCTGCGGCAAATTGACCAAGGGCAGCCAATTTTTCACTCATCAAAAGTTGAGTTTGAGTTTTATGCAAATCGATTAGAATTTTTTCTTTCGTTTCAATCATTTCCACTAGACTTCGATTACTCTCAATTAACGCTTCCGTCCTTTGGCCAATTTTTTCCTCTAAATTAGAATTGGTTTCCATCACCAAACGTTGGCTTTCTTCTACTCGTTCAAAACTCTGTTTGAGCTCTGATGACATAAAACGAAAGGCTTCTGAAAGATCTTTAAGTTCTGCGATCATACTTTCGTCTACGGGATAATTCCAATCACCTTTTGCGAATGATTTGGAAGCTTTGGCAAAGGAGAGAACTGGTCTTGTCACAAACTCAGCAAGAACAGCAGCTAAGATCAAACTGAGGAGGATTGCCCAAGCAAAAACCATCGCTGATTCACTGTTTCCCGTAATGACTCCGCTCAAATAAAATGAATAAGGAAACAAAGTGATAAGATACGTTTTTTCTTTGATTGTGGGGTGAGTGTAAATGGTGACCATTGCATTCCAGTTCTCACGCGAAAGAGGTCTTTTTGTCACAATGGCAAAACTAAACTTCTTTTCAGTTGTATTGATTTCGTTACCTAACTTCTTAAGTTCCACTCGCACTGTTTCTAACAATCTCGATTTGCCAAGTTCAGTAGAAAGGGATGCTAATGGATTCAAATGTTCATCGAGTAAAAATACCCTTCCTTGATCATTGACTTTAGAAACATCCAATACTTTTCCTAAGCCTTTTGAATCAAAATAAGATTTGTTAGTTGGTGGAATCGATATTAAATACTGATCTAAACTAAGGCTAATATTTTTTGACCATTGTCTATGTAACACTTCCACCATTTGAAATGCAGAGTTTTCAGCATTCTTAAGAGTAACATAGGCGGTGATACCAACAAGGATCAAAACCAAACAAACAAAAGGTGTAACTATAAATAACTGCAAAGAAATTCCTGTTCTTGGTTCTAAGTCAAGTTCGGAATGGTTCCATTCGCTTGGTCCCGACTTCCAGATGGTTTGAGGATCGGAAAGAGTGACTTCTTTGACTTGGCCGGGGACTTCTGCCCAAAATAATCCAAACCTTCTCACAAGAGGAAAGGTGACAAACATGGCAAACGGAGCCAAAATCCAAGTGAGGCCTGTTGTGAACAATAATGCAGAGCTGATTGTATGGTATGAGATTTCTGCACCAAACTGTTCGGAACATATATAACCCCATAAAAAAGGTTCGAGTAGTAAAAAGATCAGCACGAATAAAAAATAATAAACCCAAATCCGAAAATTACGAAAGTCAGGTCGCTTCCCAATCATTTGATAGGAGAGCCAAAACAAACTGGGGTTAATAAAGTAACCGGGTAACCAGTCCCATAAAAATTCGGGTGGCACACCTTCTATTAAATCAGAAAGTCCATAAGCAAAAGGAACTGCAAGTAAAGCCGGATATCCAAAAAAATTCAAACATAGAAAAACAGAGAGATCCTTTAGACTTTCTAATGTTTGTGCTCCCGGAATCAGAACGATAGAACTTCCTAAATATCCCGTGAGAAAAATTGAAACAAAGGTAATGAGAAACCAATAAAAACTAGTGAGATTCCAATTCCAAACTTCTCTAGAAATCCGGAAAGTTTTTCCATTCCGAAACGTAAAACCAGTAAAAGCGAATATAGAAATAATGGAACCTAGTAAAAAGGAGAACCGACCCCAGACCTCTAAAATAGGCAATGGGATGTTGGAAACTAGGTGCTCTATCCAAACAATAATTTCCGCCATAGCCCGTGAATGGTAACGAACTATGGTTCTAAGTAAAGCAAAAACTTTTTTACCTTGGAGGCAAGAGAAGAAGGGAATTCAGTATCTAAACTAGAAAAATTCACCCACTTACTTTCTACATCAAATTTCTTTGCCAAGTCCTCTACTTCTTTCACTCCTTTTATTTGGTGAGTTAGAACAGAAAAATCCATCTTGTGGTGGGTGATTGTATGTTTGAATTGGCCGATCGGTTTTGGATGGATCACGATGTTTTTGAGTGATAAAAAGAATGGTGTTGGTTCATAAGCTTCAGCGGGAATTTGCCCAATAAATCCATAAGGCAAATGGAACATCTCCTTCAAAAATCGCATTTTTGGTTCCCGCACAAGAAGGATGTTTTCTTTATCCAAAAAAACCAAAATCTCTGCACTCAGTTGGATTTGTTTTTTCTCTTTTTCCCTGAGAGGAATCTCTGCAGTCAATTGATGAATCCTTGCAAAACAAGAATCCATAAGGGGGCATAACAAACATTTGGGTGAGTCGGGAAGGCAAATTGTGGCCCCGAGTTCCATCATGGCTTGGTTGTGGTCGCCGGGATGTTCTTTGTTTAAAAATCCATCGGCTTTCTTTTGTAATTCAGAGTCAGCTTTGGTGCTTAAGATATTTTCTCTATACCCATAATAACGAGATAACACTCGCTTAACATTTCCATCCAAAACGGCTAAGGGGAGATCATAAGCTATGGACAAAACGGCCCTTGCAGTATAGTTACCAATTCCTGGAAGTTTCAAAACAGAATCTAAATCTTTAGGGAAAGATCCATTGTAGTTTTGAACTAAAAAGATTGCAGCCTTTCTTAAATTGCGTGCCCGACTGTAGTATCCAAGCCCTTTCCAATGAGCAAGAACCTCCTCTTCTTCTGCGGAAGCTAAAGATTCTGGTGTTGGGAATCGTTTGATAAATGCTTCATACAAAGGAAGCATTGCGTTAACTCGCGTTTGCTGAAGCATCACTTCAGAAACCCAAATAGGATAGGCTTGTTTTTTCTTTCGAAATGGGAGGTCCCTTTTATGGGCTAAATACCACTCGTATAGTTTTTTTTGAGGAATCAAGTTTCCGAGTCTTGGATACTATAACGAAGAAAGGTATTACAACTTCCCTCTTCTGTATAACGGACTAAATCGTAGTCCAAACGAGTGGAACGGAAGAATTTGGAATGAGCTAATCTTTCTCGAATCTCTTGGCGAATATGGTCCCGAGCTTCTTGTCGTTTGTCATAATGGGCTGGGGAAAGGATTTCACTTTTATAAGACAAACTTCCTTCGCGATAAATCGCCACAGTCACCTGCACCCTGTATTTTCGTTGTAATCCTTGTTTAACTTCAGTATTCATAGTATCCAAAAGTGCAAGTTATCTTCCTAAATTGATTTTCGGTCCCTGGGGGATGGAAATTGAAACCTACGGATTTTTTTCATACTGCTTGCCCAAAAATTCGAATTTAATTTCCTAGATAATGAGAACATAAGATTCAAATGAGCACCAAATATAACGAATCGCCATTTTTCTATAAAAGACGCCCAACCAGAGAAGTGATGGTGGGTGGTGTCGGAATTGGAGGGAAAAACCCAATTCGTATCCAATCGATGATCACATCTAACACAAGAGATACGGAAGCAAGTATTCAACAAATTGCTGACTTAGAAAAAGCGGGTTCCGAAATCGTTCGCCTAACAGTGCCAAGCCAAGCAGACGCAGACAATTTACCAAACATTCGAAAAAGAATGAAGGAACTCGGACTCACAGTTCCCTTAGTGGCAGATATTCATTTCACTCCACAAGTAGCACTGAAATGTGTAGAGTGGGTGGAAAAAGTAAGAATCAATCCCGGCAATTTTGCAGACAAAAAAAAATTTGAAATCATCGAATATACTGATAAAGACTACAGCGAAGAGTTAGAAAGAATCGAAGAGGTTTTTACTCCTCTTGTTTTACGTGCAAAAGAACTGGGTGTGGCTATGCGGATTGGAACAAACCATGGTAGTCTTTCCGATCGAATTATGAACCGGTTTGGGGACACTCCTCTAGGGATGGTAGAATCTGCTTTAGAATTCATCCGAATTGCAGAAGGAAATTCCTACAAAGACATCGTTGTTTCTATGAAAGCATCGAACCCACAGGTAATGATCCAAGCCTATCGTATGTTAGTTTCCAGATTTTATGATTTGGGTATGGATTATCCTTTGCACTTAGGAGTAACGGAAGCAGGGGACGGAAAAGATGGTAGGATCAAATCTGCCATTGGGATTGGAAGTTTACTCGAAGATGGACTAGGAGATACGATTCGAGTCTCTCTCACAGAAGATGCCATCTATGAAATCCCGGTAGCAAAAGAACTTGTACGTAAATACAACGAAAGTTTGCAAAAGGAAATAGAAACGAAAACAAATACCGTTAGCTCACCTTCAAAGCCAAATCCCGAAGAAACTCGGGAAACAATCTATACGGAATTTCGTGACCCTTTCCAATATTCTAGGTTCTATTCCAAAGAATTAAATTTAGGGGATACAAAACTCGGAGACACAAGTCCAGTTCGTATCGAAATCTGTTTTCCTTTTTTCGGAACGGAATCCGTAGAGGAAGTTTTAAATCTCATCCAAAGAGAATCCAAATCAGGTCGCATTCCAGAAATCCTCCACTTCAAAATTGATTCTGAATTGGATTTGTTATCTCTAGGAACTATGGTTCGTCGCGGATCTTTTCCCTTGCCAGTTTCTGTGGAATTATCCCAGGAGTTGACTTACCAATATGATAGTTTGGCCGAAGACCTCTACCGCGTTCAAAAGTGGGTGATCAGTCCTAACCTATTTTTCCAAGAGTCAGAAGAATCTTGGGATGACCTTTTGGATTTTGTGACTCGGTATGCAAAAGACAAACGTTGTGTGGAATTGAGTATTGATTCCAAAGATATCCACCTAACAGAAAAAATTGTAAAAGAATCGAAAAAACGAAAAATAGAAAACCTACTTTTCTCTGTAAAAAATGGAGACTTACTCAGTGTTCGAAAATTGGCATTCCATTTAAGGGAATCTGATTATCCCATAGCCCTTGTCACTCATTCCAAAGAAAAAGAATCACTCCTCTACGAATCTTCTATCCAAGCAGGCGGAAGTTTACTCGATGGAATTGGAGATGTACTTCGTTTGTCTTATGGGGATGGGGAACCAGAAGAATCTCTGCATTTCAGTTTTGATGTCTTACAAGCGACTAGACTTCGTCTGACTAAAACAGAATACATCTCTTGTCCCTCTTGTGGTCGTACGATGTTTGATTTACAGTCCACAACTGCCATGATCAAAAAAAGGACAGGGCATCTGAAAGGGGTGAAGATTGCTGTGATGGGTTGTATTGTGAATGGCCCAGGAGAAATGGCAGATGCCGATTTTGGATATGTCGGTGCAGGAATTGGTAAGGTTCATCTCTACAAAGGGAAAGAAATTGTAAAAAAAGGAGTCTCCGAAGAGGAAGCTGCAGACCAACTCATCGATCTCATTCGTGAAAATGGAATGTGGAACGATCCTGAATAAAAAGTAGTTCCCCTCAATCCGCGGATGTGAACCATTTCCTCCGTGGAAGAAAAAGAAACTAAAGAAATCCTCTCAAGGATTCAATCTATGGAAAGGGAACTCACTTTTTTAAAAGAAAGAGTCCTTTCTCACACAAGTCCCCAAACTCCGAAACAAGTGACACCTCCTGTGTCTGTGTCGACCCCCACCGTTGTCCACCAAACAGACGTTCCATTAAACGATGGGCCCAATTGGTTTGTCCAATGGATCGGTGAAAATTTATTTGTAAAGCTCGGTGTATTTTCCCTCCTACTCGCCTCCATTTGGTTTTTCTATTTAGCGATAGAAGAGTATTGGATTAATGAATCCGTTCGAATTTGGATTGGTCTTGTTTCCGCGATACCCATTCTCGTTTATGGATACCGAGTCCGAAATACAAGACCCTACCTTTCCCCAAGCCTTCTGGGTCTTGGAATCGCAGTCCTCTTTTCTGCCTACTATTCTGGGTACTTGTGGTATGATTTGTATTCTACAGAAACCTGTTTTGTGGGACTACTCATTCTCAGTTTCACTGCAGTCGCTATATCACATGCAAAAAAAAGTGAAGTGTTATTTGGATTTGCCTCTCTTGGTGCTTTTCTTGTCCCGATCCTCCTTTCCACAGGACAAAACTCTTATCCATTTTTATTCACCTACTTACTACTTTGGAATGTCCTATTCTTTTGGGTTAGAAAAGATACTGGTTGGAAAGTCATTCCTTTACTGCTTCTTGCGGCAAACCACCTAATCTTCGTTGGCTGGGCCAATGACCATTTGGTAGATGCCAAACCATTTTTTCCCATCGCTTTTCAAATCGGTGTTTTTGTTTTATTTCTCTTGAGAGAATTCCAAACATTAGAAACCACAAAATCAAAAGAACCTATCTTCACCTTGGTTACCATAGGTTTTACCTTGGGACTCGGATTTCTACAGTCCTTTTGGGCATTCACTGTTTTTTATCCAATGGCAAAACCATTTTTACTGACACTACTCCTGCTCTTATTTTACGGATTGTATGAACGTTCTCTCAGGCGATCATCTTTGAGTTTAGAGAAGAAAAAAATCTATGATCTCATTGGATTATTCGGCCTACCGTTTATAGTCAGTTTGATAGTCATTGGAACCACAGGAAAACTACTGGCCTTTAGTTTGATTAGTTTTGCATTTCTTGTGACCGTTGCGTCCACCTATTCCAAACAACTTTATATGTATTTTGCGGCATTTCCCGTTTGGTTCTTTGCCCTTTTTTATATCTTTGCCTTTACCTATCGTTCTCAAAACGAAATCCCTTTTCTCAATGGAAGGTTTTTGGTGTTTGCCGCGGGATCAGTTTATTTGGTGCTTTCCTATCTTTATAGTAGAAAGTTTTCTGAGTTCTCTAAAATCTTTTTATACGCTGCTTATCCGTATTGGTTACTCGGAACCTTTGTAGAAATCTATCTTGGTTTTCCTGAAGAGAAAAAACTATTCCTCTACACTCTCAGTTTGATTCTGTATGGACTCGTGGCTCTATCCGTTGGATTTGGAAAAAAAATCCAGTCTTTACGTTATGTTGGATTTGGATCTTTGGCCCTTGTCATCATCAAATTCTATCTTTACGATTTCTGGAATTTGAGTTTAGGATATCGAATTTTGGCAGGTTTATTCTTAGGTGTAACTCTTATCGTAACCGGAACATTATACAATCATTTCAAAAAGGAAACAAAATGAAGCTCATATACTTACTTCCCATTCTAATCTTTTTATCAATCACAACACAAATTACAAGTAGACCACTTGCTGTTCAAAACTTTAAATACAAAAAAGATTTAAAGATTTCGGGGAATCTTTCTCCTAACGGAGTTATCAAACTTATGTTAGATGAAGACATCTATAAACATTCGTTTTATGGAGACCTTCGAATTACTCACAATGGAGAGATTGTACCCTACCATATCCAAAACGCCGAAGAAATTTCCAAAAATACCGAAAAAGTAAAACCAGAACTACTTTTCACAAAAAAAGATGATTTAGAAATTTATGTTTTGGAACTACCCAAATTACCGGAAGGAATGAATTACACAAAACTTTCTGTATCTAGCGCCTATGACTATGAAACATCCATTACACTGAAGTTAGGTGACAACCCAGATAGTTTTATCGATTCCAAAACTGTTTTTCTTTATAAATATGGAAGCCAATCCTCTGGAGAAATTGACCTAGGAGGCACAAAACATCGATTTCTTCGATTGGAAGCAGAGCCAGGTTCCGATCTAAAATTCCCAACCGCCCTTCGTGCGAAACAAAGCAAAAATTTGTATTATGAAAAAACGCACGCTGTGGCAAATCCAATCCTTGCCGAAAACCATTGCCAATTTTTATTTCCGAATGAATCACAATCAGCATTTCAAATTCTAAAATTACAATTTGAAGAAGGAAACTGGGAACGAAGGGTCACTGTCCGCGGGAAAATCGATAAAAAAGAATGGGATACTGTATTTGAAGGAACAGTAAGTCATAACAAATCGGAAGGAAATTTTACAGAAATTCCTTTATCTCGAACCATAAATTCGGAATTTGAAATCCAAATTTATGACGGAGAAAATGAAACCCTCCACCTAACTAACGTAATTTCTGTGCAGCCACTTGAGGAAATTTATTTTTTCGCCAACGCAGATGGGGATAAAGAAGGATATTCACTCTACTATGGAAACCCTTACCAGTGGCCAGCAAGTTTTGATTCTTACTCCTACCCTTCCGGTGAGGAACTCAAAACCAATGAGGTAAAAACTGGATCTCTCCTTGCTGAATCAGAAAATCCTGATTTTGGTTTTAGTATCCTTTACCCACCTACTTCTGGTTATCTGGCAACTGGATTCTTTTATTTAGGTGTAGCCGCATTGTTATTTCTTTTATTTTCAATTCTCAAAACCAAACGTTCTGTTCTTGCAGAATCAGAACCCAAATAGAATCAAGTGCAGACCCTCACGAAGAATGGATTTCTTCGTGAGACTTCTTCTTTTCCCATGATTCCAAAATAGGATTCATCATGGAAAACCAGAGAGGGGGAAAAAGCGCAATGAGAATCATTACTTCATACCCAAAGGGCAATTGTGGGGCTTCTTCAAAATGACGAAGGGTTTGGTAACGCCTGCCTGCATTGGCATGATGGTCGGAATGTCTTTGTAATTGAAAAAGAAGAGCGTTGGATGCAAAATAATTTTGGTTCCAGGAATGGATTGGTTGCACTTTTTCATACTTACCATTCGAAACTTCGTTACGTTTCAAACCATAGTGTTCGATATAGTTTGTTAACTCCAATAAAGAAAAGGCCACAAAAGATTGTAAGAGTAAAAATCCTAGTACATCCAAACGAATGCTGTGACCACTTAAGAGAGATCCCATAACCACCATACCAGATAAAAAAAGAATCGTGACAACAGCATACCATATCATTTCATTCCGATAGTGCCAAACAGTTAGTCCCAATTTGGACAAACGTTTTTTCTCTAACTCCCAAGCAGAAAGGTAAGCTCCAAAAACCGTCTGAGGATAAAATTGATAGAATGATTGGTTCTTTTGAGAGGAAGCTGGATCACTGGGAGTTGAGACATGGGTATGGTGCCCCCGATTGTGTTCGATATAAAAATGCATATAACATACAGTCATATAAATCATTTTAGAAAGGAATTGTTCATACCGAGTATTTTTATGGCCTAACTCGTGTCCTACCGTGATGCCGACCCCACCAGTTACAATTCCGACAGCGATTGCAAATAGCAAAAACTCTAAAGTAGTGTGAGGAAATAATGAAATTCGATAAACTGACCAAATTACGAAAGTTAGCTGAATATATGCCCAAATTTGCGTTAGGTATCGAAAATAGGAATCGTTTTGTAGTTTTAAAAAATGGGAATCTGTTGGATTGGAATCATCTCGCCCCAGTATTAAATCAAGGACCGGTAAAATGATAAAAACCGTAAAAGGGACGATCAAATACGACAATCCTCCCACTCCTTCTGCAAGAACTGTCAAAATCGGCAAAACATAACAAAGTAAAAAACTAAGTCGTTTGGTAAGAGTCATAAAGTTACCTTCCTTATTCTTTGCTTTGAAACAATACCTTCAAATTCTCCAATCCTTCAAACAGTGCGGGCCAACCCGTTTCTTCTGTTGCATTATTTTTCAAAAACAAAGCACCTAGAAAAAAAGACAAAAAAGCCTTACCACTCATTACACTGGAACCAGCAGGAAAAAATCGATCCAAAGCGGTTCGATACGAAGTAAAGGAATCCTCAACAAGCTCTGTCAGTTCTGTCGATTCACTCAGTTGCCTCTTTACATCCACAGCAAGTAACATCAGGTTCATAAAATGTGCCTCACGCGAAGCAACAAAGTTCATAATGTCCGTTAGCCCCGAATGATTTTCAGAAAGCTCCGTAATCTCTTTGGCATCAATGGCAACCACTTGTCTTACCATGGAGGCAAAAAGAATTTCTTTCGTTGGAAAGTAATGATAAAGAGTTCCGGTAGAAACTCCGAGCTCTTTTGACAATTCACGCATAGAAACTGAAGAAACTCCCTTGGAGACAAAAATAGGCATACACTTAGTCAAAAGTTCAACCCGGTAAAGATCGTGATCGACTATCTTTGGCATCTGAGGTATTCTCGCTTTATATCGAACGATTGTTTTAAATAAATACTTTTACCACAATTTGTCCATCTTTTTTTCTCAAATGCGACGGATTCCCATTTTCTCAGATTTTTTTCCATAAAACCCTGGTCCTTCTCCTAGCCATTTTTCCTCCGACCCCTGCGGGTTGAGGGAATAGGCACAAGTACGAAGCAATAATGGGAAAACTCAAGCGAGAAACAGTGTGGGAAAACTTAGGACTTTGCCTTATTTATGCCCTAGACCGAAAGATCGGAAAAGGTAGCGGAAAAGAAAGGAAAGTTACTTAGAAAAAGTAACTCAATTACCTTTTCTAAGGAGTTGATTTTTTACCCAGTGCGTAAATAGTACCGTCCAATAGAATGAAACTAAAAGTAAGGAATCTATGAATCAAAAAATCTACAGCCTCATTGTGATCGCACTATCTTTATTCCTCGTCCAATGTACGGGAACCAGGCCAGATTCATTGGGAATCAAATCGGAAAGATTGGGTGATTGTCCAAAAACACCTAACTGTGTTAGTAGCTTTGCCGATCCCAATGACAAAGAACATTACAGAAGTCCAGTTCCTTATAAAAAGCCACTAAAGGATGCCTATTTGGTATTGAAAGGAAGGTTGGAGAATTCTCCGCGAACCAAGATCATCCAAGAAAACCCGAATTACATTAATGCTGAGTTTACATCTAGAATCATGCGGTATGTGGATGATGTGGAATTTTATTTCGATGAGAAAAATAAACTCCTTCACTTCCGGTCCGCTTCCCGGTTAGGGAAATCGGATTTTGGAGTGAACCGAAATCGAATTGAAACCATCCTAAAGGATTTAGAAATCTAACGATTCTCCGTTAAGTTTTCTAAATCCTTTTCTTCTCGATATCGATTTTCTATGATTTTCTGTGAATTTCTTGAAGGGAATTCACAGAAAATCCTTTGTCTTTCATTTCCACCAAACCATGAATCAATGCCTTGGCAGCTTGTGCTGTTGTCAAACAAGGAACCTTATATTTAATCGCTGCTTGGCGAATGGTAAAAGCATTTTCCCTAGTGACTCTTGACAAAGGAGTATTGATGATCAAATGGATTTTTTTCTCTTTGATATAATCAATCACGTTCGGGAAGTAACCATCGTAAATTTTGTTAATCTTACTAGAAAGGATTCCATTATCGGAAAGAAATTTATGAGTTCCTTCTGTTGCGATAATATTATAACCTAAGTTGGATAAAGAACGCACCGACTCGAGTAAATCTTTCTTAGTTTTATCATTAATGGTCACAAAAACTGTACCGTGTTTCGGTGGTTCTTCTCCCGCCATTATTTGAGCTTTTACAAAGGCTTCCCCTTTAGTGGCGGCAACACCCATAACTTCTCCGGTAGATCTCATTTCGGGACCGAGGATAGTATCCACACCAGGAAATTTGCTAAATGGTAATACCGCTTCTTTCACGGTAATCATTGGTGCAGAAAATCGTTTTCCTAGTTTAAAGGATGCTAACGGTTCACCTAACATCAATCGAACGGCAATTTTTACAATGGGAATTCCAATTGATTTGGCAACAAAAGGAACGGTTCTTGAAGCCCGAGGATTGACTTCTAAAACATACAATGTGTCTTCTTTGATTGCATATTGAACATTGATTAAACCTTTAACATCCAACTCTAAAGCCAAACGGTAAGTGGCTTCTTCAATTTCTTGCAACATACGTTGTGAAATATTTTGAGGAGGTAACACACACGCAGAGTCACCAGAGTGTATTCCTGCTTCTTCAATGTGTTCCATGATACCTGCAATGAATACGTCTTTTCCATCACAAAGTGCATCCACATCCACTTCGACTGCATCTTGCAAAAAGGAATCTACAAGAAGTGGTCTGTCTTCCGATACTTCTTCTGCTTCTTCCATGTATTTGTCTAGTTCAGACTCTTCATTGACAATGAGCATTGCCCTTCCCCCTAACACGTAGGAAGGTCGAACTAAAACTGGGTACCCAATTTTTTTTGCGATCTCTCTTGCTTTGTCTTTAGAAGCAGCAATTCCATTGTCAGGTGACTTTAAATTCAATTTTTCCAAAACTTCTGCAAAACGTTTTCTGTCTTCTGCTCGGTCAATGGAATCTGGACTTGTTCCCATAATGGGAACCCCTCGTTTTTCGAGTGCCTTTGCCAACTTCAACGGAGTTTGTCCACCTAACTGAACAATGACACCATCAGGTTTTTCTTTTTTAAATATTGCCATCACATCTTCAAGACTTAATGGTTCAAAATACAGTCTGTCCGAAGTGTCATAATCGGTAGATACAGTTTCTGGATTGGAATTGACCATAATGGATTCCACTCCTGCTTCCTGTAAGGAAAAGGAAGCATGGCAACAACAATAGTCGAATTCAATCCCTTGGCCAATTCGGTTGGGCCCACCACCTAGAATCATTACTTTCTTTTTAGAAGTTACATCAGATTCATCTTCTTCATCATACGAGGAATACATATACGGAGTAAACGCTTCAAACTCACCGGCGCATGTATCGATCCGTTTGTATACGGGACGAATGTTTTTTTCTTCTAAGTATTTTTCAATGGATTCCTCTTCTTCACGAAGAGTTTTTTCTACCTTGGCTTTAGTAATTTCAATGGCAGCACCACTTCTTACTTGGGCAAGGATTTGTTCTTCTTTGGTAAGGAAGGCAAGTTGGCGGTTCGAAAATCCGGCCTTTTTCATTTCTTCAAAAATGGCCTTTCCTTCCTTACGGAATTTATTTTCTAATTGATACAATTCTTCAAACTGGTAAAGAAACCAAGGATCGATTTTACAAATCTCAAAAATTTCATCTACACTCATCCCAAAATCAAAAGCCATCTTTACATAAAAAATTCGTTTGTCTGTAGGACGTTTGACTTTAGCAGTAAGCCAAGTTTTTCTTTCTTCTTTGGGGATGGATTCCCATTCCAAAAGTTCTTTTAAATATCCATCACTTCCAAATCCAAACCGGTCTGTTTCCAAAGAACGAAGTGCTTTTTGAAAACTTTCTTTGAAGTTACGACCTATCGCCATCGCTTCACCGACCGCCTTCATTTGAACTCCAAGAGTTGTATCAGAACCTGGGAATTTTTCAAAAGCAAATCTTGGAATTTTGGTCACTACATAATCGATGGATGGTTCGAAACTTGCAGGTGTTACGCGAGTGATATCATTTCTGATTTCATCCAAAGTGTAACCGATGGATAAAAGCGCCGCAATTTTTGCGATTGGGAATCCTGTTGCTTTCGATGCCAAAGCAGAAGACCTTGAAACTCGTGGGTTCATTTCAATTACAATGACATCCCCATTTTCAGGATTCACCGCAAATTGGATATTGGATCCACCTGTTTCTACTCCGATTTCTCTGATAATGTCAATGGACATATCACGGAGGCGTTGGTATTCCTTATCGCTTAATGTCTGTTGTGGTGCGACTGTAATGGAATCCCCTGTATGAACTCCCATTGGATCTAAATTTTCAATGGAACAAATGATGACTACGTTGTCCGCTAAGTCTCTCATCACTTCCAATTCAAACTCTTTCCAACCCATCACTGATTCTTCCACTAACACTTGTGATATGGGGGATGCAGAAAGGCCTTTTTGAGCAATTTCTTCAAACTCAGATTCTTCGTAACAAGTTCCACCGCCAGTTCCCCCTAAGGTAAAGGCTGGTCGGATAATGATTGGAAATCCAATTTCATCTTTAGCTTTCCTAGCAGCTTCCATATCGGAGACCATAAAGGATTTTGCCACTCGGATTCCGAGTTTTTCCATCGCTTGTTTGAATAATTCTCTATCTTCTGCTTTCCGAATGGCTTCTACTTTTGCTCCAATCAGTTCTACACTGTATTTTTCCAAAACACCTTCTTTATGAAGTGCTAAAGCTAAATTTAATGCAGTTTGTCCACCAACTGTTGGTAAGATGGCATCCGGTTTTTCTTTTTTGATGATTTTTTCTAAAACGGGAACCGTGAGTGGTTCAATATAAGTGGCATCGGCAAGATCGGGATCTGTCATAATCGTTGCCGGATTGGAATTGACGAGGATGACTCGGATTCCTTTTTCCCGGAGTGCTTTGGTGGCTTGTGTTCCGGAGTAGTCAAATTCACATGCCTGCCCGATGACGATAGGTCCGGATCCGATGATCAAAATTGATTTTAAGTCGTTACGTTGCGGCATAGTTTCCTCTTTTTTCCTTATTTAGTTTTCATTAATTTCTGATAAAGAACTTGGTATTAAATACTCTCCTGCGAGAGTCGCATCTTCCCATTGGATCACTGTTTGATAGAGCAAATTTTTCATTTTTGCTGCTTCAGGGTGATGGGGGTAAAGATTTTTCCTATTGAGTGGATCTTTTTTTCGATCATACAACTCAAAGACCACACCTTGTCGTGTGGGAATATAAATTAATTTATAATTAGAATTTTGCAGTGATCGATGTTTTGAAAACGCAATGGTTTCTCGGTATATTGGATCTGTGATCATGATTTGGTAGTCTTCTTCGGGAACTACCTGATGGAGAGATAAAATATTGGGGTAAGGAATTCTTTGTTTTTGAAAGAAATGGTCTCCCGTATCAGAAAACCAAATTCCAGTTTCTGCATAAACAGAGCGCTCTTCTTCCCAATTCGATTTTCCGAGGACAGGGAGAAGCGACTTTCCAGGAAACTTTGATTTGGTGGAAATTCCAAAAAATTCCATTAAAGTGGGATAGATGTCTACACTGGATGTGATTCCAAAAAACTCGTGTTCTGTTTTTGTTTCTACTTTTGATTTCGGAAATTTAATGAATAAAGGAACATGGGTTACGGCTTCTCCGCGGAGGTGTTCTCCGTGGCCTTGCCCATGTACATCTTCATACAAAGCCTCGCCATGGTCAGCAGTAAGAATGATGATGGCTTCATCATAAATTCCTCGGGCCTTTAATTCCGATAGGATCTCACCAAACTCTGCATCAAAAGCATAAACCGCACTATCAAAAAGACCCCGAATTTGATTGGTTTCCCAATCGGTGGGAACTGCCGAATTTGTGGGATCTACAAACTTTAAATACTTATACTTCCCATAGTAGTCTGGATTCGTAAATGATTTGTAATAAGGATAAGCAGGTGTGTATGGAAAATGAATGACACTAGAAAAATAAGTTACAGAATAAGGAGCATCACCTTCTCGTTTGGTGATCGAACGAAATCGGTCTAGAATTCTACTACCATCTCCCCAAGTGGACAACCCGTCCATTTCCTCTAAATACATTCCCCCAGAAAACCAAGACCCGGTAAGAAATGGCAAAAGGAATAACTGTGATTCTGCTGTTCTCTGAACAGTCATGATACGAGCGTTAAAGTTTGGTGCGAGAACTTCATCAAATCCAAAGTTTGCACGGGGAAAAATATCTGCGGCAAAACTTCCGACCGCATAACTCCTGTATCCTATTCCCTTCAACATTTGTTGGATGGTTGGAAATGAAGCCGAACCAATCCTTTGTTTTTCTTCTAACGAAGGAAACATATCGCGAACTTTATGACTCATTGAATATTGGCCCGTCAATAGATCCGCCCAACTAGGAAAAGTGCGTGGAATGGTTGTATGGTGGTCATGAAATACAAAACTTTCTTTGGAAAAGGAATCAATATTGGGTGTGATACTTTTCCCACCAATTTTAAATCCAATCTTATCATATCGCAATGAGTCAGCAGAAAGAATAAAAATGGGAGGTTTGCAATTCTCTTTCGAATGAGTGAGGGCGCTCATTTGATTCCAAACATTAGGAACTAAGTATAAAAATCCAAGAAATAGGATTAGCAGTCCGTAGGTTTTAACATGAATTCGTTGGTATTGTTTTCCTTGCCAAAACAAAATCGCAAAATAGAAAATCCCTACTAAATAGAATCCTGAGGTATGAACGAGTCCAAGGACTAACACATGCAAAAGGGCAAAAAAACTTTCTTTGGTTTTGTGAAGGTAAATCTGCCGTAGAAGTAATATGAAAAAACCAAAAAGGATCAAACCCAAAACCAAACTAAAGTAACTAGGACTTGTATGATCTGTTAGAAAATAAAGAAAAGAAGCAAAGGAAGGATATCGGAAAAAAAAGAACTCTCCATATATCTGCGGAAAACTTACCATCGAATGACAAAGAGCCAAACACTCAATAAACAAAACCCAAAACGATAATACATACCAAGAAACTTCTCTTCTGATTAGAAAATGATAAGTTAATGATACCAAAGAAAAGAGGGTTAGATGCAAAAAAAGAGAAATAGAAAAAACTTTAAATGTGGTGGAGAGGTAAACTCCAAAAAAAGCACCTAAATACTGTTTGAGGAAGTCACCAACGTCGACTCCCATAATGGTAAAACTTGTATTAAAAATTAAAAAAAATAGATAAAAAAAAACCGTAAACCAAAGGGAGATTTTAAGGATTCGGATGGGGAAAAGAGGGGCTTGGTTCGGACCCATTAGAGTCATCATTCCAGAACCCCCGATTCCGTAAACTTTTCCTAGTCCCCGTTTTCCGAAATCCTCACAGTTTCATTCGGCCATTCCGCATGGGTTTCTGGAGAATACATGGCTTCCACCCGAGTGGCTGGCATCTGGAAACTACCCGAATGGTTCAACCGAAAGCTATGTTCCAAAATATGTGTCCCTTTCGGGAGGTATTCAAAATACGCTCTGTACTGAGAAAGGGTTTTTTCTTCAAAACTCAAGTAATAGGAGGTATCCCCCGTTTTTCCTTCTTGCGAGATGATAGACTCTCGGCCAAATCCACGACCAAGGGGGAGTGATCCTGGAGGGATCGGGTCTTCTACGACTACCCAGGTTTTATCGGAGTCCGCTTGGATCTCAATGGTAACGCGAACGGTATCACCCTTGGAGAGGATTCCTGGTTTTGCCACTTGGACCGGTTCAAATGTTCGTTTGATTCGGTATCCACTGGAGATCGGTGCTTTCAGAGGAAGGATCGAATTGACTGACCACTCCACCCAAGGTTTTCCTTTTCCTTCATAACTGACAGAAACAGATTCTGGTGTAGTCCCGATGGTTTGTGTTACCGTTTGTTTTCCGTTAGGTTCTAAACTCAAAACCTCTTTTGATGATTGGATTTTTAATTTACCACCTGTGACTTTTTCTGATTCCAAAAGTTTACTCACTCGTTCAAAAACCAAAATGGAATACGCATTGCCTAGAGTGGTATCATAACTTCCCCTCTTTTGCATTTTGACAAAACCTTTGATAAGGCGTGGCATATCTTTTTTATAACTTGGTTCTGAGAAGGCCCAAAGTAAAAGTTTTGCCATCGTATAATCACGGCTTCCTAAAATCCACCAAGGATTGGTAAAACCTGAATCAGCCACCACAAGTTCTGAACCTTGGATGTTAAGCCTTGACCGTAAAACACTCGCCAAGCGAGATTTCACGGAACTATCTCCCCCATTCACCCTCCCCCAAATCTCTGAAAGGTCAATGAGAGAAGCTGTTGGTAAAAACTCCAGTCCATCAAAGATAGGTCGCACAACTTCCCATTCATAAGTTTGGTATCGGGTTAGGGCTTCCCAAACAATGATCTTTCGAACCACTGAGTCAGCTCCGAATTTGTAACGTTCGCCCTGCACACGTCCTTCTAAATAACCCTGTAGGCCTGCAATCATTCGCCCCAAAGTATCGTCTGGAATTTTTTGGTTTGAGAGACTTGCCGAGGTAAGAACATAGGCGGTAAGAATTTCACTTCCATGTTCCATACGAGCAAAGTATTTCACAAGCCCATCATAATCCAAAAAGGAGTTTAAGTCGCTAAATACATCACTCCACAGAACTTCTGATTTAAGTCCTATTGCCTTAGAAACACGTTGTTCCATACAATAGTAAGGATAGGTTTGAAAGTAATTTTGGATTCCACTTAGGCTTGTGAGAATGGTAGGAGAAGCTTTCCAAACCATCTTACCTGAGTTTGGTTTTGATCCTTCCGGCACCTGTACCGATTCTTTGATCGGAGACTCATATAAAAAGAGCCCTGCTTGGTAGACCCTTTCTGAGTCCACAGGGAGTATTTTTTGTTCCACTGTAATTTGATCAAGGATTGTTCCATTGGGAGCGGATACTTCTAAACTAAACTTTCGTTTGGTGGTATTTTCTGGAACCGTAAGATCCCAATAAACCACTTTCGTTTCCCCGGAAGCCAAAATAGCAGATTTTGTTTCTAGTTCTTCTTTTACTTCTGTTCCAGTTTTTAAGTCAGTGACGGAAAGGCGCAACCGAAGTTGTTCTTTTGTATCTCCTGCATTGCGAAGGGTTACCTCGTGGCGAAGTGTGTCACCCAACCGAACTACAGGTGGAATGCCAGAAAAGGATTGGATCTTTTGTGTGGTTTGGATTTTGGCAAAACCGGTTCCAAACTCTTTAGAGCCCGAAGTGGCAACGACGACAATTCGAAAACTAGTTAAAGAATCATTTAATGGAAAACTAAACTTTAATTTTCCATCCTTACCCACAATGGCTTTTCCCTTCCAATAGAGTAAGGTATCAAATAAAGAACGAGTGGATTGTTTTCCCCCTCCTCCCCCTTCCGGTTTCGCTTTGAGACCAAAATGTCTTTTTCCAATGATTTGCGATTGGGCAGTGGAGGTTCCCACCAAATGGGGCCTTGTTCCCATCATCACATCAAGTAAGTTCCAAGTGGGGTTCGGAGAAAGTTCTAGAAGTGCTTCATCCACCACCGCAAGTGTCACCTCCGTAGATTCTAAAGGAACTTTACCATCTGAAGTTTTGATCTCCAGTTCTACATTGGCTGTTTCTCTGACTTGGTAGAGTTTTTTTTCTGGGTTCACAGCAACGGACAGACTGTACGGTTTGGATCCTACCTTTAACATGGTGAGACCAAATCGGTATCCCGGCTTTGCTAAATCGACAAGACCTGTTGGTTTTGGTTCTCCCACACGACCTCGCACAAGAAAGACAGAAACAAAAACATTGGGAGCATATTCCCTTTTGATAGGAATGGAAATCACAGGATCTTTTCCTGAAACCGGTGTCACAAAATAATCCAAAACCCCTTCACGTTCTAAACTCACAAGAGCAGTCGCTTCCCGAAAAGGAGAGCGGATTTGGACTTTGATGGTTTCTCCCACATCAACACTTCGTTTTTCAGGAAGGATGTCCATGCGGTTGTGATCGCTGACATCAAACCAAGCTTCTTGTTTCGAACTCACCCAAACACTATATCCAGAATTGGTTAGATTTCCTTGGTTATCTTTGGTTTCTGCAAGAAATACAATGTCACCTACTGCAGGTGATTTTCCTTCACAAATTAAAATTCCTTTGGAATCTGTTTTCCCTTCGCAGAATTCTCCGAGTTTTGTAACTTCTTCATAATGTTCATACGCGTAAAACCCACCGACAAGACGTTTGCGGTTGGAATAAAACTCTCTTTTGTAAGCTGTGACTTTTATTTTTTGGGAGCTAAGTGCTTTATCTTTTGAATCAAGAGCCACTAACTGAAGTTTCACGTTATCTTCTGTGAATAACCAACCATCTGGTAAAATTCCCAAATGCACTTCCGCAGGAGATACAGGAAAACTTCTGGATACTGTTTGGATTTCTCCCGATGGATCAGCATATTCCATTTCGACTTGAAAACTCCCATACCCAGGAACAGGTTTTAATCCACTAAATGTATATTGTAAAAAGCCTTTTTCATCGGTTTTCAGTGAAGTAGAAAGAACTATTGGTTTTGCTTCTTCCACTTCTTCTTCATCATACCCACTAGACTTCCACTTTCCTTCTTTGATTGTTTCAGGGGAGAAAGAAAAGGCAGAGTATTCTTCTTTTGGAGAATAAGAACTAGCGACCACTTGGGAACGGATTTTTACAGGGAAACTTCCAGCTCCTCCTCCCGAAAGGTATTCAAGTCCAAATAAAACTTTAGATTCTTTAGGAGAAACTAACTCTTGTTTATTTCCTGCAAGTTGGATATTGCCTTTGACTACAGGAAGACGAAACTCTTCCACACGAAACTGTGCGACAGTTTCCCCATAACTTGAGTCATCATTTGAATAGGGATAATAAACAATATACACCCCATGTTTGGCAGTTTTTGGAATTTTGAATTCAGATTCGGAATGACCGGGAAAAGACCAAACGAGAGGTAAAGGATAGGCTTCGCCAGATCCTTCATGTTTGATAATGACTTGGGAGGGATTGTCATTTGGATCGGCAGGTGTTAGTCCTTTATTTCCAAAACCACGACGAACATGTTTTAGGTGGACGGTTTCCCCTTTTTTAAATAAGGTCCGATCAAGAACTATGGATTTAATTTCCTTAGAAGAACTAATAGTTGTGCTTGGCAATTGATAACGCCAACTTTCTATCCCTTTGTCCCAGGTGCTTGAGGTAAAACTTATATCATCATTTTTTTGGACAAAAATAGTTAATCCAGAACCTAACTCATGATAACCGCAGTAAGGAACTTCTTGGAAACTTAAATTTCCAAAGAGCATACTCCCATCTTTCCCCGTGATCCCTGCCCCCCGCAAATTTCCCTTACAGTCTAATATTTTAATTTGGACTCCCGCTTCGGGAAGCCCTTGGTCCAGGTTTGTCACCCAAACAAGGCTTGTATCCTTTCCCCATTTGAAATGAGCCGAAAGATTGGTAACAAGGGCCGCACTCGATACATACATCTTTCCTTTTTTTTCAAGGAGGCTATTGCCAAGGATATCACTCGCAAGTTCTACGACATAAAACCCTGGAGTTTCGAGAGGGATTCCCACCACTTCCATTGGTTTTTTGCCATTGGGTTTGGGTAGAGAGAAAGTAGAAATTCCTGCACTTGTCGGAGGATTCTGAAAAACCGACTGTTCACGTTCTCTAGAAGAAAGGATTTGGAACCATTTTTGGATTTCCAAAATATCCATGGTTTTTTGGCTTTTTCCACCAACACCAAGGGAAATGGATTTTATCGGAAGGTTTGCTTCTAAATTGCGAAGTGTGACAGGTAACGCTGGTTTGGCTTTCGATTCTAAAATTCCAAACTTGGCACCAAATTTTGCCAGTGGCGGGAACTCATCGGTTTTAAACTTCAAAGGAAAGGATGCAGCATTCGACAAACTTCTGTTTGTTTCATCTTCGAGTTCAGGAATTCGAATTTCAAATTCGCTATTTTCAGGGAAAGGTCCAGGGAAACTCACCCATTCATAAAATTCATTTCCTTTTTCTGCTAAGGGAGATTGTGGGTATTCTTTTCCGTCTTTGGAAACTAATTTGATTTTTTGTAATAAAGAGCGAGAGACCGCCGAACTAAAAGAAAGCGAAACGGGAAGAATGGGAATACAGTCTGCTTTTGCATTCACTCTCTCACAACTAAACCGAACAGAAAATACAGGTCGTACGGTAAAAGAAAGAACTTCATCCTCTCGGATTTCGCCACCCCAAACCGACTTTGTTCCTTTTCCTAAAACTAATTGGATTTGTCTTTCTGGTAAAAAGGTTTGTTTGGATTTTAAAAGGAGTGTTTCTTCTCTGTCTGTATCTCCCGTAGACTTTAAGATGGCTTTTCTTTCGGAACCAGAAACGATTCCAATGGGGATCCGGTTTCCCAGTTCTTCCGAACGAAAGTAGGTATACTTCTGAAAAGAGGATAGGTCTGGTTTTGCATCTAAGTGCAAAACAAAAATTTGGTCTTCTGTGATGGAAGAGCCCTGGTATGGAGAAGAATACTGAACCGAAGGTCCACCGGTATGAAACGAAAAGTTACGTTCCCCTTGAACGATATCTCCACTTAAAGTTTTGGTTCCCTCTTTTAATTGGAAGGAACATTCCACTCCCCCGGGTACTTCTTTTTCAAATTCATAAACCCAAGTGGTAGAGTCTAGAAACCGGCTCGTTCCAGGTAGTGGACATTTGATTTGGAAAAGATCCACTTTGGGACGGATGTCTCCGAGGGAAACCATAGGTTTAGTGAACCGCACGGTGACTTGTTTGGGCTGTTTGACAAATCCATTGGGAGTGAAAAATTCTATCGTTGCCGGTAGGGATTGAGAGTCATCCGAACGAACCAAAAATAAGGAAAGGAGGAGGAAAAGAAAAAGCCAGCGCTTTGCAAACATGATGAGAATTTAGAAACGGGAAGTGGATTGGAAAGAAAAAAAAGAAAATCAGGGATATTGACCCCTCCCTGCGGGTATCATAAGGAGAAACATCTATGAACAGAATTTAGACCAGGAGGATAAGAAAAAGGTTTACGGTTTTTCTGGAATCAAATCCGAATGCTCTCATTTTTTCGCCTTAAAACTTAACGGAAAAAGCCATTAAAAAGAAATCTTCTTTTTTTGAGGTTTGTGACTCTCTATAAGCAAACACAGAATCAGCGGACCTCCGGTAAACATATTCGAATCGAAGTAATCCTGGATCAAACGTGAGAATATCAAAGGTAGTGGTATACCCGTTACTCATAAATCCATTCCGAGTGCCAGTATTCACCATCACCTGAAGTGGGTCATAAAAACGTTCGATTCGAAAACTCAATCGGTATTCTGGAGTCAACTTAAAACTTGCCCAAAATGTTCCGTGATACCATTGCCTATAGGCATTCGATTTTGTTTCGCGATAATCACCAAGATTTGGATCATAGGCACCTAACCAAGGTTCATAAACAAAACTTTGTTTTGATTTTTGAGCACCTACATCAAACTGACCGACTAAACTAATTCTATCAGAAAGTATCCATTCCAAAATTGTATTTTGATACAAACGTATTTGTTTTCTTTCATTGTTTGGAGCTTCATTTCCAGCGAATTGGTTAAGAGTTAAAATTAAATTTGAATTAAAGATATACTTTATCTGGCTACCAAAGGATTTATCTTTATTGTTATCTGTTATATTTTGCCATCCATTTAACACCTGCAACTGTCCGCTCAGTTTATCGGTAAATTGGTGAGTCAATCGAACTCCAGAAGAATAATAAGGAACATAGTCTAAGGCAAATGCCCTCGTGTAGTTCACATTATTCTGCGAAATCCAAGATTCGTGCCCGATATTTCCAAAAAATATCCCCATATCAACCCAGGTATCGCGACCGATTTTAAAACCAGTATAAGCTTCTTGAATATTTTTTACTGAATTTTGATTAGAATATTTTTCTGTTGTTAATTCAGACGCATAATTTGCGTTTACCGAAGTTCCCCACTGGAAAGCAATTCTTCCTCTATAGTTTTTCTCTTCGATTTTTGCATCAATATAAGCTAAATTTATATTGAACTCATGATTACGCACCGCTTGTGTTGTGAAGTTTCTTTCTGTATCTTTCGGAAGGTTTCGATTGTATAAATAATACGAATCGATAAAGCCGCCAAATTGAAAGGATTTTGGTAGTACTATTGTTTTTGGAATAGGTTCTGAATTCTGAATATTTTCTTTTCCATTACTTTCTTCTGCCATGATCGGCGAAAACATAACAAACAAAACCAAAGGAATAAAGTAAAAAGCAAATTTCAGAGAAGATATGCTTTCTATTTTCAAAAAGGCTAAAACAAACATTTGATTCAACATCATAGAATCAAATTACACTATTTGAATGACAATTACAATGTCTGGGAGATTATCGTTTTTGTTTTCACCTTAAGAAATGATTAAGAAAGTAAAACCTATGACGGATTTAGGTATCCCATTACCGATTCAAAACAAAAAAATCTGCAAGTTAACCGCTCACCCAACGATAACCGATTCCTGGTTCTGTGAGAAGAAAGTGCGGGCTACTCGGCGAATCTTCAATTTTTTTTCTGAGTTGCGTGATATGAACTCGTAAGGAATTCATTTCATTGAGGGCCTGATCTCCCCAGATTTTTTTTATCAATACATCATGAGTGATCACCTTACCAGAGTTTTTAATTAGAAAGGTGAGAATTTGAAATTCGGTTGGTGTCAATCGAATCTGAATGTTGTTTTTGATTACTTGGTAGTTAATAAAATCCACTACTAAGTTTTCTTTTTCCCAATTGGATGGTGCCTCTTCTGCCGGAAGTCTCCGCAATGCGGTTCGAATTCTTGCCAAAAGTTCTCCCATACTAAAGGGTTTGGTAATATAATCATCGGCACCAGAGTCAAGTAAGGCAATCTTATCTTCTTCAGAACTCATAACAGATAAAACTATAAAAGGGATTTCAGAAAATGTTCTTACTTCGTTGATTACCTCTAAACCACTGCCATCAGGTAACTGCAAATCGAGTAAAACAAGTTTTGGCGAGTGTAAAGCTACAGATTCAATCGCTTCTTTTTTAGAAATTGCTTCTATGGTTTGGTATCCTTTTGCCTCAAGTGCAACGCGTAACATTTTTCTGATGGCACTATCGTCATCCACAAGAAGGATCAAATCTTTCTGCATAGACATTCTTTACTATACAGAATACGGCATGTCAATGAGAAAGCATGCCCCTCCTTCCTTACGATTCATCGCCTCGATGGTTCCCCCGTGTAATTCGATGATAGATTTAGATATAGCAAGCCCAAGTCCTGTACCAATTTTTCCAGAAGATTCGCCCCTATAAAACTTTTGGAAAATACGAGAAGAATCTAGCGGTAGGCCATTCCCATTGTCTTCTACGGTCCACCGGATACTCTCTCCTTCCTTTTTTAAAGAGATCCAAATGACTGATCCGGATGGAGTATACAAACAAGCGTTATACAATAAATTGAATATCGCATGGGTAAAAAGGACTCGGTCAAGATCAACAGGGAAATCACAATCATTCAAATGAACCTTTATGGAATGGTTTACCTTATTTTTCCCCAAAAAAGAAATAGAATCTTGAATGATATCGGAAGGATAAACTTTTTCCTTTTTCAATGTTAAATAACCTGATTCAATGCGACTGATATCCAAAAGATTCCCAAGTAACAAATTCAAAACAAGAGAACTTTCCTGAATTTCTTCCAATAAACTCTTTCTCGCAACAGGATCCGCATCAATTTCCGGATCGAGTAAAGCAGAGGCAGAACCCCTAATTGAAGTTAGTGGAGTTTTCAATTCATGTGAAAGAGAATTAAAAATTAAATTGTATAATTTTTCCGATTCTTTTAATAAAAAATTTTTCCTAGAATCTTCAGATAAAATATCGCGATCAAGAGCCAATGCCACTTGATTTGCCACCGTGTTTAAAAGTATTTCCTGTTCCAAACTAGGTTGTTCTGTGGCCTTCACATTGATCACTCCCGTTATCCCTCCGGGAGAAAGAAGTGGATAGAAAGTTGTTTGCGATAAAGACAAAGTTTCAGTGTACATCCCTGCTGGTTTCCCATTTTTAATGGTCCAAGAGGCGACTGCTAAATCTTTCGAATCTGTAATCGCAGGAGTAAACTCACCTCCTTGGTAAAAGTGAAGATTGACTGGGAATGGAAAGATTCTATTAAAAAAGGAATCTCCTGTTTTAATAATTTCTGAAGCAGAGGATGCCTTTGATAAATTTTGAGTGAGTTCATAAAGAATCGAAAGTTTTTCTTCTCTTGACCTCAGTTTTGTTTCATTTTTTTTAAGTCGTGCGGTGAGCCCCCCGTTAATCAATGCGATCAACATAAAGATAATAAACATCAAAGCATCTTCTAACTTGGAAATATAAAAAGTATAAAGCGGGGGAATAAATAAAAAATTCCAAAAACAAGCAGATAAAATAGCAGCAAGGAGTACCGGACCACGACTAAAAAACATACCAAGCAGGGCCACGTAAAACAAATACAAAATCGATATTGTCCAATATCCAATATAGGAAATTAAAAGCTGATTGAATAAGGTAACAAGGGACGTGAGAGCAACTATGGATGCATATTGCCGAATTCCAGAAGAAGGGATTAATTTTTTATAAAAGTCAAATTGAAACGGTCTCTCATCTTCAAAGGGAACAATGATTACTTCCACATTTCGAATTTGTTTAATGATTTTTGTTGAAATATCCTTTTGGAATGGATTTGAAAAAAAACGTTTTTTGGATCCACCGATCACCAAACGATGGATGTGTTTTTCTTGAACTGCGGCCAAAATTCCCACAACCGGATCCGATTCAAACGAATGGACCACTTCAGCCCCTAACTCTTTTGCAAATCGAATATGGGATCGAATCGAATTGGCAAAATCTAAATTTCGATCTTCTTCATTTTCTGAAAAAACCGCAAACAATTCAGAGTTTCTCTCAAGAGACAATCTTTTTGCATTTCGAAGGAGAGTTTTCGAATGAGGACTGGCTGAAATGGCAACCATTATCCTTTCTCTTCCTTGGGGCATTCTTTTTTCTACATACTTTGCGGTGTAAGTCAAAGACAATTCCCGAAGATATGTAAGATTTTCTTTGCGGAAAAAGTTTTCCTTGGCTGCGATTATTTTTTCAGGTATATATACTTTTCCTTCAGAAAGCCGTTTCAACAATTCATCCGGAATAATATCAATTAACACGAGTTCGTCTGCTCTTTCTAAAATACCATCGGGGATAGTTTCTTTTACTGGGCTTTGGATGATTTTTTCGACTGAATCCACTTGGCTCTCTAAATGTTGCACATTCACAGTGGAAAGGACATGAATACCGGCATCCAGTAGTGTAAAAATATCTTGGTATCTTTTTTTATTGACTGAGCCAGGAATATTCGTATGAGCTAGTTCATCAACAAGCACATAACTTGGTCTCTCTTTAAGAATGTTTTCCACATCCATTTCTTCCCAAACCTTTCCCCGATATTCAATTTTTTTCAGGGGAATCCATTCAAGACCATCTACTAATGCTTTGGTATCTGGTCTTCCGTGGCTTTCGACTACACCAATCCGAACATCTTCTCCTTCTTCTTTCAAGTGATGGGCTTCGGTTAACATGGCATAGGTTTTACCAACACCAGGAGACATTCCAAAATATACTTTCAAGAATCCTTTTTTCTTTGGTTCTTCTTGGTTAGCAAGTGATAGAAAATCTTCAGGACGTTTTCCTTCATTCATGATTCATTTGTATCCAGGATAGATTTAATTGATTCACATTAACCCGTTCTCGTCCTATAAAACCGAAGAGAGGGTATTCAGTGTTTTTTTGAATTAATTCATTGATCATACTGGAAGGAATTCCCCTTTCTTTTTGAATCAATTGTGCCTGTTCCAAGGCGCAAGGAACCGATATATGTGGATCTAACCCTGAAGCAGATGTATAAAGTAACTCCAAACATTTTTCAATAGAAATCCCATCATTTTCTAATTCTTTTTTGCGTTCTTCAACTAAGTTTTTTAATTCTAAGCTAGAAGGACTTAAATTAGAAGCACCACTTGGCAAGGTTGCGTAACTTAGGGCACTCGGACGATAACGAAACATTGATTTCGCTGAAACTTGTTGTGCCAGTAATTCAGAGCCAACCACTTTTCCATATGACACCAATACACTTCCGTTTGCTTTGAAAGGGAAAAATGATTGTGCAAGCCCAGTGATAGATAATGGGTATAATAATCCAAAAACTAACAATGACAAAAAAATAAATCGGATCGCGATTTCCCATTGGTTTGATGCTTCATTCGATTTCATTAAAATCCTCCAGCTAAAATTAGGTCGATGAGTTTGATTCCGAAAAAAGGTAAAATCATTCCTCCCCCTCCATAGATCATCACATTTCGAAACAATGCTTCGTCAGGTGACTTAGGTACATACTTCACACCACGGAGTGATAAAGGGATGAGAGCCGGGATTATCAAAGCATTAAAGATAACGGCAGATAAAATGGCATTATCGGGATTTGATAAATTCATAATATTCAAGGGAGCTAATGGTACAAACAGAGCCGGAAGGATTGCAAAGTATTTAGCAATGTCATTGGCAATACTGAATGTCGTGAGTGCTCCCCTAGTCATAAGGAGTTGTTTTCCAATTTCAACTATTTCTATGAGTTTACTCGGATTACTATCCAGATCAATCATATTGCCAGCTTCTCTGGCAGTTTGTGTTCCCGTATTCATTGCAACACCTACATCGGACTGTGCAAGAGCTGGAGCATCGTTTGTTCCATCCCCAATCATTGCAACCAAATATCCATTAGCTTGCTCTTCTCGAATTCGATTTAGTTTTGCCTCAGGAGTTGCCTCTGCAATAAAATCATCTACACCAGCTTCTGCTGCTATGGCTGCTGCAGTGAGAGGATTGTCTCCAGTGATCATCACGGTTCGGATTCCCATCCTTCTTAAATAAGCAAAACGTTCCTTGAGTCCTCCTTTCACAATATCTTTTAACTCGATGATGCCAAGCAATTGGTTTCCTTCAGAAACAAGAATTGGTGTGCTTCCCTTTCTTGAAACTTCATCCGAAACCATTTGCATTTGTTGAGGAATTGTTCCCCCGAGAGATTCAATATGTTTTCGAATCGCATCAAAAGCACCCTTTCTAATATTTCTAATTTTTTTTCCATTTTCCGAAATCTCAACTCCACTCATACGCGTGGATGCTGAAAATGGAATCCATTTTACTTCTAAAGACTTTAGGTTTCTTTCACGAATCGCATATCGTTGTTTTGCGAGAATGACAATGGATCTCCCTTCTGGAGTTTCATCTGATAGTGATGAAAGTTGTGCGGCATCTGCCAACTCTTCTTCAGTAATCCCTTCGGATGGAAAAAATTGATTCGCTTCCCTATTTCCAAGTGTAATCGTACCGGTTTTATCCAATAACAGAACATGGATATCTCCCGCCGCTTCCACTGCTTTTCCACTTTTAGCAATGACATTATAACGAATCAATCGCTCCATACCGGAGATTCCAATAGCACTTAAGAGAGCAGCAATTGTCGTTGGGATCAAACAAACAAAAAGTGCGAGCCATACCGAGAAATTAAAATTCCAATTTTGACCGATTTCATTGCCTACAAATTTTGCAATGGGAACCAAAGATAAAACACCTAAAAGGAAAAGTATCGTAAGAGCAAAAAGAACAATGCCAAGAGCAATTTCATTTGGTGTTTTTTGTCTTGAGGCTCCTTCAATCATACCAATCATTTTATCGATAAAACTTTCTCCAGGTTTTGTTGTGATTTTAACATATAAATAATCAGAAATCACACGTGTCCCACCTGTTACTGCAGACCTGTCACCACCACTCTCTCGGATGACGGGAGCCGATTCCCCTGTCACAGCAGATTCATCCACACTAGCAATTCCAGAAATCACTTCTCCATCACCAGGAATTGTAAACCCTGCCTCAACAAAAACAATATCATTGATTTTTAATTCGTTTGATGGTGTTTCAGTGAATACTTTGTCCCCAACTGACTCTACTTTTTTTGACATTGTTGAAGATCTAGTTTTTCTTAAACTATCAGCTCTTGCTTTCCCTCTACCCTCTGCAATGCTCTCTGCAAAATTAGCAAAGAACAAAGTGAATATAAGCCATAGAAAGATGGGAACTTCGTTACGAAATGAAATACCAGCTAACAAATAGTATAGAATTTGTAAAAAGAGAATCAAAGTTCCTATCCAAACAGTGGCCATCACTGGGTTTGAAAAAGCATTTTTGGGAGAAAACTTTTGCAGTGAATTCCAGAAAGAAGTATTCAAAAGTTCTTTAGATATCATATTATTAGAATTTACCATACATTCCTCTTAAAAGAAAATTCCGTTCTCTATCATTATGTGCTCCAAGATCGGGCCTAATGCTAAAACGGGAAAAAAAGACAAACCACAAACAACTAGGATCACACTGAAAACTAGGAATCCAAACAACATTGTGTCCAATTGAAAGTTTCCTTCTGAAGATTTGGTCGTGATTTTTCCACCCAAACTGCCAGCGACCAAAACTACTGCATAAATTACACTAAAACGTCCAACTAACATAGATAATCCTAAAGATAAATTTCCCCAAATGGTATCAGCAGAAAATCCAGCAAAAGCAGAACCGTTATTTCCAGCAGCAGAACTGTAAGCATACAAGATTTGTGATAAGGCATGAGGTCCTTTTGCCGAATAACCCGATTCCAAAAATATCGTAATTGTGGTTCCTGCTAAAATGCAAACCGTAGGTGCAAGGATTCCGAAAAGAGTCCATTGAATCTCATAACTACCAATTTTTTTCCCAAAGTATTCTGGAGTTCGTCCTGTCATAAGTCCCGATAAAAACACGGTGAGGATTAAGAATAAAAACATTCCATACATACCGGTGCCTACTCCTCCAAAGATAATCTCACCTAACATCATTTGGAATATAGCTATCCCTCCTGCAAGTGGTGAATAACTATCATGCATGGAATTGACTGAACCATTGGAAGCTGCGGTTGTAGATGATAACCAAAGAGTAGATTCAGTTAATGAAAATCTAAATTCTTTGCCTTCCCAGAATCCCGAATGATTCCATTCGGAATAAAAAACACCAAGAAACCCGAGTATAAAAAAAGCCAACATCACAAAGAAAATTACCCAAGCGTGGCGAAAGGAATTTGTGATTTTGCCGTATAAAAATACGCAAGAAGCTGGCAAAAAGAGAATCGAAAACATTTGAATGAAGTTTGAAACTGGAGTTGGATTTTCAAAAGGATGAGCACTATTGACACCAAAAAATCCGCCGCCATTGGTACCAATTTGTTTGATGGCAATTTGTGAAGCCGCAGGTCCTAACGGAATCGTTAGAGGTTGTCCATCAAATCCCAATGTATGGATCGGTTCTTGAAACGACTGAACAACACCTTGGCCGACTAGAAGTATCGCCACAAAAAAGGAAATAGGGAAAAGAATATAAAAAGTGGAACGAAATAAATCTTGCCAAAAATTTCCAAATTTAGTGGTTGAAGATGAAACAATTGCTCGACTTACAAACGTTAATATTGAAATTCCAACGCCTGCACTAAGAAAATTCTGCGGAGTAAGTCCCACCATCTGTGAAAAATTGCTAAGTTGGCTTTCTCCAGAATAGGCTTGCCAATTGGTATTCGTAATAAAAGAAATTGTTGTATTCAATGCAAGGTCAAAGTCCATCCCTTTGAAACCCAATGAATTCATAGGTAAAAAATTTTGATATTTTAGGATTAAAAATAAAATTCCGCCTCCTAAAAGATGAAACACAAACAGACTGTTCAAGTATTGTTTTGGTGTTTGCGATGTGGGCTCACCTGAATATAAAAACTTTTGAAACAATCGCTCAAACGGCAAAACTTTTGCATTTAATACAAATGCCATGTAATAGCCGACAAAGGGTGAAACTAGAATTAGTAGCCCAACAAAAAAAGGGAAATAGAGTAACTCAACCATAAGGAAATTCTCTCATGATTTACTCTGATCGTAAAGAGTTGGTGTCTTAAGGTAATCGTTTAAGAGATTAAGAAAAGATTAAGATATTGGAAATATTCACCAAGTCGGAAAATACACCACAAGTGCCCATACCAAAATTAGAAAGATAAAAAACAAAACGGAAAAAATCCCTTTGGTAAAAAATTCAGAATCCAATGAACCTCGCCAAACAATAAACACAGAATCTTTTGCTAATGGAAATTCTTCCCCATCCCAAATGGGATCTTGCAAAACAACTCCTCCCGAAAACAAACTTGAAAGGTGACATTTACTATCTTCTTTCGAATAACAAATGGCATATAACAATGGTTTTATGTCTTTTCCTGTAACAGAACGAATGCGTTTGTATTGAAAACGAATGATAGGTCCATAGACAGAACCACCAGACCTTCGCCGAACAAGAAGTGGAGAACGAAACTCACCGGCATCTGTATCATCCAAATAAAAATCTCGTAGATACAAATAACGGTAATTAAGGTTATCTGATACTTCTTCCGGAAGGACATCCATTTTTGAAGTGATCCCCAAACCATAACCAATGGAATCTCCCAAAAACAAAACAGAATTTCCCCCAGCAAGTAAGGATAAAAAAACAGCGAGTAGAATCTTAAGTCCTGTTCTTTTCGAAAGGACAATTCCTAAAAACAAAACTGGCAAAAAGAATACAAGGATGACCCAAACAGAAATAGATAGCGGGAAAAAGGCACCAAAGGGGAGTAAAAAAAATCCAAAACCCAAAATAAGAGAAAGCCCCGTCCAAAAAATAAATAAGGATGAGGCAGGATCTTCGTTTGGTTCCGGTTTTTTTCTGCTTTGATTTTCAACGAAACCAACAAACATCCATTACTCCTTTACTTCAAATGAACTACGAATGGTTTGCCAATAGAGGTCTGCTGTTTCCTTTTCCCTTTTTGGATAAGATAAGGAAAGAAAGTAACCACGAGGTGCGTTATAAAGATAATACTCTTTCATTTCCATGGCAACCGAATTTCCTATTTCATCCACCTCAGTCCATTCACTCAAATATTCCGATTTGGATTCCGACCTTTTAAAACCCAGTTTACGAATCTGGGTGGGAGTAAGGGAACGTAATGAATCCCAAAATTGAAAGTAATTTTTGGTATCACGAAGTGGCCTTGATTTATCAAAACTAGAGCCAATGGATAAAATGATTTTTGGAAGATTTTTCTTTTTTTTGCCGGAGGTTTGCAGTTTTAAGGCTTCATCCCATTCGGTTTGACCCACAGGTAAATAATTAGAGAGAAACTGTACAAAACGTACCATCCGGTAAATGGTATCTCTGTTTTCACCATAGATTCCTAGGCGATTCCCAAACAAACCCTCATACCTCAAATTCGCAGAAAACCGAATTCGGTAACGAAAGGACTCTGACTCTAAAACAATTTGTTCTTTTGGTTTCGATTCCCCAACATAACATCCGTAAGGTTCACTAACCAAATCCAAGGGTATGGTTTGGTCTGACCATTCATTGGCTGCCCTGTTTGTAATTTCATTGGAACGAACAAGCCACTCTGGGAAAAAACCAGGTTCTTTTTCTAATTTCAATCGATAACAAAGTTGGATCCCTTTTCCAAGAAATACTGCTTCTTTTTCTTTACGGACTTCGTACAGAGCCTCAAGTTCCTTCGCGGCAATGTCTGCTTCTTCTTTTACCGGAAATTCTTTATAATACTCATCATCGATAAGAAAACGCATCTTGCCCGAAGGTGTGACCAAATAATTCCGACCATGGGCATCTTTTTTTTTGACCGTAGATTGTTTGTTTTTAAATTCAGAAAGGAACCTATGGAAACTACGGCTCTCCTCTTCTTCTGCATCAGGAATCCAAGGTTTTTGTAATAAAGGATCCACAATGACTTTAGTATTTGGTTCTGGTTTTACAAAAGAAGCGGGGATAAAAAAAAGAATGAGCAAGATTCCAATTTTTACTTTTTTATCTATATTTGTTTTTAGAAATCGAAGAGAGTGGTTCTCCCCTGACATCGTTAAGCCTGAAATTTGGATTGGATAAAATTCAGTGCCATAGTAAAGATCTTGGAAAAATCTCTTTTATGGTTTTCGTCATTCACACGAGCCAAAAGCCCTTTTAGCAGAGTTTGTACTTGGGTATAATTGGGAACTTCGAAAAATGCTTTTTGGATATGGGGCCAAGCCATTTTTACCATTTGCATAAATTCAGGACTTCCTTTTTTAAACTCTTGAATCATTCGATCTAACGTAAGTTTAACGATCTGATAGTTTTTTAGTTTTTTAACAATTCCCACTAAAACTTCGCGACTCAAATCCGATTTAGAACTCATCATTTGAAAGAGGGAATTCCAATCGACAGGTTCATTTTTTTGTTCTTTGAGAACTTGTGTTCGTAAAGAAACTACTGCCTTTTCAAATTCGGAAAGACCCCGTAACCAGTTTTGGTATCCCACTTGGTCCGATTTGGTTTGGAATCCCGTGATGGTTTGCACAAGTTCCATAAATTCTTTGACACTAAAAATATCTAGGCGTGCAAGATTTGGATCAACTTTGGCGATTGGCTCCGGTTCTTCAAAGTCAACATCGATGTCCTGAGAAAAGTCGTCATCGTCTGTATTTGCATTGGATGTTTGAGATCTTCCTTGTGAGGAATCAGAATCATCAAATTCCAAATCTTCAATTTCATATTCTTCTGAAGGAGCGGAAGTTCCGTTTTTAGATGATGGTTCCGGGATCGGATTGTCTTTGGGGTCTGGACCAATTCTTACTTCTAAGAGTTCGCCCGTGAGGTTTTCGGCAAAGGTTTCTATAATTTCCAATAAGATGGATTTATCTCTTTCGGGAATGAGGGTTTGTTTTTTAGCCACTGGTGTGGGGGGGGCATTGGCAACGGCCAAGGCATCGGTAAGAGACACCGGCTCTTTTTCAGATTCGGCACTGGATGGCATGGCAAGAGCAGCTTTGGCAGACTCAGCCATTAGGCCCTTGGGTTCAATGATCTCACCAGTCAGTGGGTTTTCCAGGACCGTTAAAATTCCTTTTTGAGTGAATACAAAATCTTTTGGATGAGTGACTTGCAATCGTTCTATGATTTCTTCGGCTACAGAGGAGAAACTAGGTGGAGGTGCATTGGTAATTTTGTCCAATTCCTGAGCTTTTAGTTTTTCTTGTACTTTGTTTAGGACTTCGATAAAATTGGAATTTAAATAAGTAGAAACTTCATTTTGAGGAACACCTAACATAGTCGCAAATTGAGGAAGGTGTTCAAAGAACTGGTCAGTCTTTTTGATATTTCCAGTCATGTAGGATTTGATCTGTTTTGCGACCTCTTCCACCTTGGTAGGGTCCATTTTCCTAGCTTTCAGTAGTTTTTTGAAAATATCGATATGGGCGTGGAAATAGGATAAGAATTCCCCATAAGCGGTAAATTCAAACTCTCCGTGCGCTTTTTTTTCTAAAACCTTTTTAGAACCGTCTGACATAGTAGGATCTCATCCAATGCATAGGAAAAGTCACAAGGGTCAAGATTTTTACGAACCGATTGACGAAATGCAGGGAGAACGGAGTTTAGGAATATGAATCGTTTGTTTGTTTTGGTTGTATTGTGTTTTGTCATGATCTTCTCTACATCTTGTCAAAAGAGAGAAGACAAAACCGTGGAAAGAAACCTCTTTACTTTCCTACTTACATGTACGGGGGGAAGTCTCACAGCCTGTAACGCAGATTGTGCAGCCAAATATCCCGATGTGACTGGAGATAATTACCCAGCAGCTTCTACATGTTTTAGTGCCTGCTCCACCAATTGTAACTTATCTACCACCTTACTTTTACTGACTAACAAGTAGTAAGGATTGGTTTTTTTCTTTAGAATTTAAGTTCCATACACGAGGAAACTGGCAGCAACAATGCCTGCCGTTTCCGTCCGGAGCACCCCACCAGGAAGAGTGAGTCTTGGAATCTTGTTTGTTTCCATCCAATCTTCCTCATCCGTATGAAATCCTCCCTCAGGCCCAATGACAGGAATTTTTCCTGATAGAGAACTGACTCGAAAAACTTCCGACCTGTGCGGATGAAAGACCACCAAACTCTCTTTATGCGCATTCATCCAATCATTTGCCGTTTCTATCGAAAGGGTGAGTAGTTCTGTTTGTTTGGACTGGGCGGCCGCTTCCTTTACGATTTTTTCGGCCCTCTCTAAGTTGAATTCTTTACGAATGGAATGTCGAAAGACAAGAAAAACAACAGCATCGAGTCCGATCTCTGTTACCTTTTGTAAAAAAAAATCAAAACGGTTTCCTTTCGGAAGGGCAATGGCTACCGTTTTCCGATCCGTTTTTCTTGGCACTTGGGTTTCGTTTAAAAATTTTAATTCTTTGGAATGAGGAGAGAATTGGTAATCGTAAAGACCACCAACCCCATCCCGAATTTGGATGGTGGTATCTTCCTTACTCAGTCGTAAGGCACGAAGGTGAGCCATCTCTTCAGGAGATAGAACAATAGTGGGTTTTTTGGAAAAGCCAGTGCGAAAAAGAATGAGTCCAGGCTCTAACAAGGGTTTATCGACTTAAGTTATCCACGGCAAACAAGGAAGCATCAGGATTGACAGATTTATCCACTTCTTGGATTTCCCAAACGGTGATACTACCTGTATTCAAATCTAACATCTCGAGCCGAGATGCTTTTTGAATTTCTTCCACCTTTCCTGAAATTTCTTTTACCTTTACTGGTCCGTATTTTAGGTTCAATGTTTTAAATAAAATTCCATCTCGATCATGAAAGTCAACACGGTAAGGTTTTAAATCCTTTTTCCCAATAAGAAGGACTAACTTTTTATAAAAATATGGAAGGATTGGTTTTAAAGAAACTCGGTAATACACTTCTCCCCCAATTTCTAAATCAGCATTCACAAGGGGATTGTAGTTGGCCTGATAAGAATAACCCGAAAGATCTACATAAAAAAAACCTGTTCCCATCAAAGCTTCATACTTTTCATCATCTGTTTTTCGAAAGAGTTTGGCACTGAGAACATTGAAGAAAAAAACATTTTCCCCTTCATCTTTGGTTAGAAGTTTGGATTCGAGTCCCCTTCCTTTTCTGTCAAAAAGAAGGAGTGCGTCTTCTCCATTAAAAAACCGGTTGATCTTCCAAGTTTCTGAAGTTCCATTCCGACGAATGAGGACATAGGTCCCCTTCACAAGACCTTTTCCGAAATCCAATTCTCGGTCAAGCCTTGCTAAAAGTTCCTGCGCCGATAAACTTGTGTCAGGCGGCGCTTGGGCATCCATCGAAACAAAACTAAAAAAGAATATGAAGGTCCAAAGTTTTCGCATGTATAATTTTTATTCCGCTCTCATCGAAGGTTTTGTATAAGAATACAACCCATGAACACTACCTTGTGCTTGGGCCGACTCCGTCCTTCGTTCAAAACGAAGTTTGCCTTCCCGTAAAGCTTTGTGTAGATCGGGAATATTGCGAAATCCCATGTCTTGGAAACTTTGTCTGAGTCCTTGCACAAGGTAAGGAATGAGATTAAGGACAGAACCCTTATCCACAACATATCCAGAAACACCTTGTGCCACTTTGATCTTTTGTGATTCAGAGAAATACCGT
The DNA here is from genome assembly GCF_000332495.1 of Leptospira terpstrae serovar Hualin str. LT 11-33 = ATCC 700639. Taxonomy (NCBI): domain Bacteria; kingdom Pseudomonadati; phylum Spirochaetota; class Leptospiria; order Leptospirales; family Leptospiraceae; genus Leptospira; species Leptospira terpstrae. The sequence continues at coordinate 979,394 of NZ_AOGW02000010.1, forward strand.
TTGTCTCCACCTTTACTCATTGCTTCTAAACTTGCCATTCCTCTGTATTTCTTTAGACGAATTCCATTTTCATAAAAATACTCACCAGGAGCTTCTTTTGTTCCGGCAAACATAGATCCCATCATACACATGGAAGCACCAATCGCAAGAGCATTGGCAATATCTCCAATATTGGAAATCCCTCCATCAGCAATCACAGGAACACCATGGGCTTGCGCATACTCCGCTGTTTTGAATACAGCAGTTGCTTGTGCACGACCCACAGCCATAGTATCTTGTGTGATACAAATAGATCCAGGACCCATACCTATCCGAAGTCCATCCGCACCCGCTGCAATTAGGTTTGCTGCTTGTGCTTTGGTAACTACGTTTCCACCGATGACATCGATATTTGGAAAATTGGATTTAATCCATTGGATCATTTCCATTTGGTAACTAGAGTTTCCTTGTGCAGAATCAATAATGATAGCATCCACTCCCACTCCGGCAAGGGCTGCCATTCTTTCGCGTGACTCAGGTAAGGTGGAAAGAGCGGCTCCCACTCGCAGTCGTTTTTGGTTATCTTTGGAGGATTGAGGGAATTCTTTATTTTTTTTCAGGTCACTGCGGCAAATGAGAGCCACAAGTTTCCCTTGTTTATCCACGATGGGAAGTTTTCCTTTTTTACTCGTGCGAAGTATATCATTAGCTTCTCTTAAACTAATTCCAACATTTGCAGTGATAAGTTCTGTGGTCATCACCTTACCGAGTTTGATGTCACGATCTCTTTCAAAATCTACATCTCGGTTGGTAACAATACCAACTAACTTTGTGTTGGCGGTTCCATCTTCTGTGATTGGAATTCCACTAAAACCGTATTTTTCTTTTACAGCGTCCAAATCAGCAAGAGTATGTTCTGGAGAGAGTAGAATCGGATCTTTGATAAATCCATTTTCGTATCGTTTTACTTTGCGAACAAGATCCACTTGTTCATCGATACTGTTGTTATAATGTATAATTCCAATTCCGCCCATAAGTGCTTGGGCAATCGCCATCTCCGACTCTGTGACTGTATCCATGGGGGAACTCATCAGCGGTCTTTTGAGTGAAATATTTTTGGAAAGTTTTGTTTCTAGTTCCACATCACTGGGGTTAAAGTCGATAAAACCGGGTAGTACTAAAAAGTCCCGATACGTGAGTCCCATGTTGACCGAGAAGAGCTCTTGTCCGTTGACTCCGTCGAGAAGCTCTTGTCCTGGTAGGGGTTGATTTGACATAATTATCCTTCCTTTTTCTACTTTAGGTAAGAAAACTCTCCTTGCAAGAGAATTTCAGGAGAAATTCGTCCGATAATAGTAAGTAACACGACCTTTTATGGAAACTCTAGAAAGAAGTAAGCGATCGTTGGATGTTTTTTCCGACAAAGAAAAAAAACTCCATGTTTTGACCAAATTTTTATTAAACCAAGAATTGAGTCTAAAGGACAATATCCATTCTGGGGAAAGTTGTTTTTTAAAAAAAGTTTCAGCAGACGGGAACAAAGTCCTTATCAGCGTACGTCCAACCCTAACCCTCTCCGTAGGTCAAAAAATCACTCTTTATAAAATTTTAGGAAGATACCTGCATTTAGAATGCACCGTCGAACAAGAAAAGGCGGAATCCCAGTATGTTCTTCATTTAGACAAAATCGCGATTGCTAAAAAAGATAGGGAAAGTTCCCGGATTCCCGTTCCTCCTGGTTCTGCTTGGATTACGAATGTAGTTTCCAGTAAGGCAAAAATCGAAACGGATATGTTCCATGTCCCAACGGCCGTGAAAGTGAATTTTCAGGACTATGAAACGAAATTAAAAGACACTGTTGATTTCATCAAAATATCTACATTTAATTCCAGCGATGACACAGAAATCATTCGCCAAATCAAAAAAACAAAAAAGGGCCTTCTCCTTGAAGATGCCACTGACAGAAAGTGTTACGAAACTTCTCCCAACGAAGATTTTTTGGTATTTTCGGAAGAAATCGAAGAAGATATCGATAAAGAAATCAATAACAAACGAAACCAAAAAATTAAATCAGAGCTCATCCTTCCGATTCTTTATCTAACCGATGAAGAAGAGTCCATCCCTATTGGTTACATTCAAATGCAGAGTAAAACGGAAACCTTTGATTTAATGAAAGCCATGGAGATGAAAACAGTTTGTTTCGAAATGGTAGACCGGATTCGTCATTCCAATATGATCAAATCAGACGGAAAATTCCCGGTCATTGATATTTCCGAAGGAGGACTAAAAGTAATTGTGGACCATCCCGATTTAATCCAAAGTCTTCCCAAACTTTCTGGATTTCAATTTGATATCTTTTTTAAAATGCAATCTCCCCTGACAGCTTTTGGAACCATTAAAACAATTACCAAAAATGAAGAAGGCCACCTAACAGTGGGCCTAGCGATTGCCGGCCACTCCTCTCGTTCTGGGGAGAAAAAAAGATTTTTAGAAAATGTAGAGTTCTTTCGAAAACAAAATCACAAATCGTAAATTATAATTCTCCGTAACCGAGAACTTCCATCGACCACCTCTCTTCTAATTTTCTGGAAGAAAAGGTAATGGATTCTGGATCCATTTCTTCTTTTAAAAAAGCAAAGTCCGGACCGTCCACTTCCTCTCCTTCAATTAAATAGAAGGCTTCTCTTGTAGGATCTAAACTTTGGATACTTGTGGTTCGGATTTTTTCATAAATTAAGTAAGATGTAGAATCTAATTCTTTCTCTCGCCAATTCTTAAGTTCAGTATTGTTTCCATCGAAAACAAAAACCAAACGGTGTTGGAGGTTTTCTCCTCTATGGGCCAAAGTGCGAGAAAGATAAGAATTTCTTTGTGTTTCTAATAGAGAAACCAAACTTTCGATTTCTTTGGATTTTGGAACACAGATCAGAGGCAAAACAAAATCTATCGTACAAAACGGCTCAGCAGTGATTCTTTCCTTAATCAACAAAAGGATACGAGAAAGGTCTTTTGTTAGATTATCTGAATGGAACCAAACACTGTGATGGCGACTCCCCGACAAACTGGACCACTGAGTTTCCAAAATAGGATTGGTTTCTGCTATGGGAAGGGTATTGGAATTTGTTAACACCAAATCAAAACGGTCGTTTTTCTTTGGAATGGCCGCACATAAAAATGGTCTTGGGAATTCATCCAAACGACGTTCGAGTAAGTCCTCGGCAAAAAACAAGGACTCTGTTAAATCACGCGAACTAAAGGTGGGAGTTTGGATGATCCGATACGGCGGGGTTGGCATAAAGGATAAACCTTCTTTTTCAGCATCCCTACGCATGGCAGTTCCAGGAAGGACAGATAGAGGAAAGGCCTGCACCCATTCCCCAAGCCCATGTTCCAAAAAGAAATGAATTCCCCGTTCAACATCGTCTGGTTTGTCACCGGGAAGTCCAATGATGAGATCCAGAAGTAACTCAATCCCCTCACCTGCAAGCATCTTGGCTACTTCTGCTACTTTGTGAGGACTCCCGTAACGTTTCACACGTTTCAGAGTTTCTTCGTTGACTGATTGTAATCCAAGTTCCACGCGAGTGAATCCCGCCTTACGAAGCTTTGTTGCTAGTTTCGGTGTCACACCTTCCGAACGTAATTCGGCAAACATTGACATCTTTCCATCCGAATTCACTTCCGCAATGGCATCTAAAAAATTTTCAAATCCAGGCCTATGGTTGAAGGTGGGATCCAAGAATACTAGTTCGCGAGCCCCCTTTTCTTTTAAGTTAGAAATGAGTTTTATGGTTTCTGGAATGTCTAGGGTACGGAGGTTCTGTGAAGATTTAGGATAAAAACAATAAGTGCACTGTGACTTACATCCCCGCACTGTTTCTAAATACGTGGAACGTTTGGGGTCCACTTGTAAATGTCCCGTTGTATAAGGAGAAGGAAAGTCAGTTAAAGGGAAATCCGCTGCCGCCTGTTTACCAAACGAAGAGAGTGATCCATTTTCCTTTCGGTATGCTATATTTTCCAGTCCTTCTAATGAAGACTTCGAAAGTATGGTGCGCATCAAGTTTCGAAAACTATGTTCTGCTTCCCCTGATACTGCAATGTCATACCCACTTTCACCGAGGACATAAGGATTGTCTTCGTTTACTTCGGGCCCACCAATGAGAATGGTTGTCTCTGGATTTCTTTTTTTTACTTCTTTAGCAATGTAAAGGCTACGTTCCGTATTCCATAAATAAAGAGAGAGTCCTAAAAAATCAGGACCTTCTTTTACGATGCGGTCAATGAGTTCCCGGTCTCCTAAGGAATCAGTATCTTCCGGCGAAACCACATAAGGACTCAGTCCAAGGACCGGGTCATCTTTGGATTCCAGACAACTCGCTAAACTAGCAGCTGCTAGGGGAACATTTCCTGTGGCAGCATAGTAGGACGGAGGTGGTACCGGTAATTGCAAAAATTGTATTTTTGCCATAGCTCCTGCCAGATTCCAGCCAGAGAGAGATTTTCGCAAAACCTTTCAGGAACGAGACACGACCACATCGATAAATAAAATCAAATTTTCAGAGAGATTTCTAGCAAATGTCCTTAACATCATCCGTTCTGAAATGTCGTGGTACATTTGGGAAAGAGTCCAGGCATCTCGGCTAGTTTTAGATTTGTGAAGGTGTTCAAAAAAATAAGGCCGAAACGACCAGTTTTTGCCCAAAAAAGAATAGTCCGGTTCCATTTTGCCTGACTTGTCTCGGGAATAGTTTGGAGAAACTTGAAATCCAAGAGGACTTGTGATGTACATCCGAAAGAAATCCCCATCACCAAAGACATTAGTTTCAAATCCACCCTTCCATTCCCAAATTCCATTCTCTTCTGTAAACCCCATCATAATTTCAGAAAGTTTGTCCTTCCAGATGGTCTCCCATTCAATCTGACGGTTCATTTCGCCTTGTTTACGAGCATGAAAGTATTGTAATGAAGACTGCATCTCCATTCTGTATTCAAATCGTTTCGCAAAAAATGGTTCTGGTTTGGCAAAATAAAATCCTTGGATGTATCTGGCTCCATAGTTTAAAGCATTATAAAGTTCATCTTCCGATTCGATGCCTTCAAAAAGAAGACTGCTTCCCAAAGATTCACCTAACTTTGATAGGTTGAGTAAAATTTCTTTGAAGTTTCTTGAGAAGGTTGACCTTCGTAACATTTGTAAATCGACTTTGATAATTTCAGGATGGAAAAGACCAATTCGGTCTAAGTTACTTGCTTCCGAACCCGCATCATCAACGGCAATCGAAAACCCTTCTTGCCTATACAACTGCAAAACAGGTCGTAAAAGTTCTAGATTATGCGGGAACCGTTCCTCAGTAATTTCAATGACTATCCGCTCCGGATCCAGACCCACTTCTCTCACCATCTGAATGGTTTGGGGAAGTTCTGTTTCCAATTGTAATAGAGCATGGTACATAACGTTCGGTGAAATGTTTAAAAATAACTTGGTTTCTGGTGGCGCTTCTTTTGCAAACTTTTGTAAGGCGGCCATACGGATTTCTTCGTCGACTTGTTTTTTTAGGAAAAATATTTCGTCGTAACCAAAGGTTTGGGACAAAAAGAATTCTCCAAGACTTAACAGTCCTTCCGGTGTGGAAAGACGCCCCAAAAGTTCATAGCCGTAAATGCCAGTGGATTCGGACGAAAGGATGGGTTGGAATACGGGAACAAGAGTTCCTCCGGACAACCAATCTTTCCAATCTCGTAGGAATTTATGACTTTCTCTTTCTGTGATCATAGATGGATACAGACTTTATATTGCAAGATCGGTACCAGTAAGCATTGTAGGGTATTTTACTGCATTTTGCTTAAAGGAAAGGCAATAAGGAACAAGGAAGGTGGGGAAATGTTAATAATGCTTACTAAATAAGCAAAATGAGAAAAAAAAACCATCCAAGTTGCCCAGGATGGCTTCCGCTTTGAGTAGTAATTACTTAATGTCTCTAGCTCTTGTTTTGAATGAATCATCCAATTTTGGCTTTTTAGAAGGTTTTGGTTCTTCCACAACTGGCGTTTGTTTAACTTCTTCAGAGGCACAGTTAATCATAAATACAGCCAAAAAAGCAATGATCAGCATAGACGAAATTTTTTTCATGTTTTTGCTCCTTAGACTAAATTGCCGAGTTTAGTAAATAAGTCGAGGAAAAAACGACCATTCTTATAATGGAGGGGATATGCCCCAAAATAATCAGTTCTTTGTATTTGAAGGGATCGATGGTTCCGGGAAAACCACCGTCTCTCGTTTGGTTTCCGAAGTGCTTCTCACAAAATCCATCCCCAACCTCTGGCATAGAGAACCCACAGACAGTGTGCACGGAAAAAAGATAAGAGAGTTCTTACAAGGAAAACTCAAACTATCAAAAGAAGAACAAATTGAAGCTTTTATTGCAGATCGTGAATGTTCGGTAAATGAAATCATTCTACCTACATTGAAAAGTGGTAAATCTATTGTACAAGATAGATATTATTTTTCCACTGCTGCCTACCAAGGTAGAGATGAAGAACATGCTGCAGACATTTTATATAGAAACGAAGACAAAGGTTTTCCAGAACCAAACAGAGTGTATTTTTTAGACCTTTCTCCAGAGGAAGCACAAGAACGTCGCACAGGTCGTGGCGGAGCTGAAGAAGTATTTGATGAAGATTCTGAACAGTCTCGTATTTACCAAAACTATTTGGCGATTTTACCTGAGTCTACGATCTTCGTTGATGCCACGGCAGAACTCGACGAAGTTGTTGCTTTCTGTGTTGAGGATATTCTCAAGTCTCTCGAAAGTTAACTTAGTTTTTTACCATATAGACCATCATATCACCTAACTGAAACCATTTGACTAAACGGTCCATCACCCGTTTCCGGAGTTTGAAGAAAAATCCTGCTCCGGGACGAGTGGTCATCCCACTTCCATAGGTAAAAGAAACAGGTTTGTGGTAACCCAAAGACAAAAGTAGGTTCTTCAAACCTTTATAAGAGTAGTAGTATAGATGTTCGGGAACATTTAAATACCTCCAACTGAGTCCGCCAAGTTTTGCCAAAAGACCATAACGGCAAGTGGATAAAATAAGCACTCCCCCAGGTTTTAAATGACTTTTGATTTTTTTCAAAGTTTCTTTTGGACTGTGCAGGTGTTCGATGGTGGCCCAAAGTGTGATCACATCAAACTGGTTTTGAAAGTTTGGATCCCAATCTAGAAAGTTCTCTTGAAAGATATTTAATTTTAAAGTTTCCCTTGCAAATCGAACGGGGCCATCAGCAATTTCAATTCCATACGCATCATAGCCCCGATCCTTTTGGTAGGCCACAAAATAACCCGCAGCACATCCAATGTCCAAAGAAGAAAGTTTCGCTTCTTTGGCAAGTCCTGAGATTCGTTCTTTTTCCCAAAAGAAAAAATCTAAATCTTTTAGGTTCAGTTGGAAAACACGAGAGATCTCCGCACGTAATTTATCAGAGTAATAATTGTCATACCCTCGTTCTGTCCTTTGGGTAAAATAGGAATCATCATAGTATTTTTTTACGTCAAGGAAGTTTGGTTGGGGATTCACTTGCACAAGTCCGCAAGAATTACACTCAACGATTGAGAAGGATTCACCTAGTGGGCTTTCTTTCGTAAATATAGGACGGAAGCGGTTTTGGCCGCAGCTATTGCAGGGAATTAGTTCCACAGAATACCTATCGGACAGATTTGGAAAAAACGGAAGTAGTTAGAAACCGAATGAGGTGGAGAAAAAATGCCAAAACACAAAGTACAAGGATGATGCTGGACGATGTTGGAAAATAAATGAGCTCACCATTTCGTTCGATTCCCACCAGTGAAATTAAAAAACCGGAAATAGTCGCAAGAACCGAAAACAAAGCACAAACAAAAGTCAGGAGTTTTAAGGAACGAATGAGAGGGAGTAAGGCAAAGACTGGCAATATCAAATGAGCAATGCTATAAAATGTTCCGAGTAGATTTACCGCAACAGTGAGAGAGGCAGCAAGGATGATATAAAACAAAAGATCAAAGGGAAGAGGATTTCCTACTTGGATTTTGTATTCGTCCCTATCAAAACTAATAAAAAGAAACCTTCTGAAAAAACTCAAATAGAGGATAAAAAAGAAAACTGCGATATAAATCCCAAAGGAATCGGCTCTTACTTGGGAAGTTAATATATCTCCAAAAAAAGCAGCCATCAAATGGTTTTGTACATTTCCTCCCAATGCCAACATGAATTGAGAAGCCGCAGAAAAAAATACGAAGAGAATGCCGAGGATGACCTCTTCTTTCAGTCCGCGTAGTTTTCTCACATACAATAGAGGAAACACTAATACACAGGAAAATACAATCGGGAAAATTTCACCAGGCCACTCCATAAACAAGGATAAGGCGACAGAAAAAGTAACCGCTTGAGACAAAGTCACTCCAAAGAAAGTCATCCCTCGAAGTACAATTAATATCCCAAGAACTGAAAGCAGTGCTCCCACAAGGCTACCCACAACCATTTGTGGTAAAAATAAAGTCCAACTAGAAAGAATATTAGTCATGGTGGTGGCAGTTTGGAGGCCTTTCTCCACTAGTGATATTGTAGAGTTTACCTTCGTCTATTTCGTAAATTTCATCAAACCCAAATCCCCAATCATGTTCCAAACTATGAGTGATAAAAAATAAAGAACGATTTCCTTCTTTTAAGTATTCCGATAAAACAGTTTGAAAGAGTTCTCTGGCATTATGGTCCAAAGAATCCATTGGTTCATCCAAAAAAATTAAATTGGCTTTGGTAAGAAGAGAACGAAGGATTAGGACTTTTTGTAATTGCCCCCCACTACAAAGGGAAATTTGTTTTTTCAATATAGAACTAACACCCGTTCTTTCAATGAGAGCCATATCTTCCTCAGAAAATTTCTTTTTAGGAAGAAAACTAAGTCCAATGTTTTTTGGCATCAAAAGTACATCTTGTACTCTCAAAGGAAATTCCAAAGACATCCGTTTGGCTTGCGGCACATAGGATGTAGTGATTTCTTTGGAAAAGGAAATTTCCCCCGAAAGTGGAGGCAAAAGGTCGGTTAAGGTTCGGAACAGTGTGGTTTTACCAGCTCCGTTTCCCCCAACAAGTGCATAGGTTTTGCCGGAATGGATATGCAAATGGATGTCGGATACTACAGGAAATTCTTTTCTGTAACCCACGGACAAAGCATCGGTATGGATAAAGGTAACGGGAACTTCGCTTTTATTTGGTTTTGTCGCTTGCATCTCGTATCTTTTGTAACATCAACCGAAGTGTGTCTTCATAAGTAAGAGCCTCTGGGCTACCGCCCACGGAAACAGGCAATGTGACTACCACAGAACCTGGAACTTTTGAGGATACATACTCTGCATACTTTGGATTATGATAAGGACCAATCAAGATAATTTTTATCTTTTCTGCAGTCATATAACTAATCACTTGATCCATATAACGGACAGAAGGTGGAACTCCAGGGCGTTCTTCTATCGTTAAGTTTGCATTGAATTTAAAACGAGCTGCTAAATAAACAAATTGGTCATGGAAAACGGCTACTTTTAACCCAAAGTAAGGTTCCATCTTTTTCATTTCTTCTTTGGTCAATTGGATCAGTCGTTTTTTAAAAATATTAAAATTACCCTCGTAGTATTCTCCGTTCAAAGGATCCACTCGAGTGAGAGCATTTTTTATATTTTGGGCCATTTGGATGGCATTGATGGGATCATTCCAGTAGTGTGGGTTTCCATAGATATGCATGTCCCCCATGGAACGATCCATCATCACCGTTGGTTCCCCAAGGATTTTTACTCCAAAAGATGTATCACAATACCCGGGTTGGCCTTTTTGAATTTTGATATTACGGGATTGTTGTTGGAGATACGGAATCCAACCAATTTCTAAATCGAGACCAATCACACAAAGGACATCGGCCTCGCTTAGTTTTACAAGAAAGTCAGGCCTTGTCATCACAAAGTGGGGGTCGTCTGTTCCTCGAATCATTCCAGAAACCTCTGCCCTGTCCCCTGCGACTTGTTCTGCAATGTATTTGATGTCGGGAAGGCTTGAGACAAGAGATACCTTAGCTAGGAGGGTTTGATTAAAAAAAATCGACAGAATAAAACTGAGAACGATACGTTTAGAGAACTGATTCTTCCATACTGTCTGTGACATGATTTGCCTCTTTTGATTTAATAACTATGTGCTGGGTGAGAACCAAGAACAGCAACTGTTTGAATATAAAACCGATACTCTCGCGTTTCTTCCCCTGAAGACCGTGAATAATCTTGTATGTAACGTCTTTCTATTGATCCACGCACCTTACCAAATTCAGAACTATGGAATGTCATTTGAAATGACTGAGCTTCAATTGCATTTTTTGCGGGATCTCCATTTTTATCAACAAGGGATTTGTCCGTAAAATAATCATAACGAAAACCAACAGACCACAGTTGGTGGAATTTAAAATCTAAAAATGCATAAGCGCCCCACTGGTCTTTGGAAGGAGCTTTGAATTTCTGAAAAGTGACAGGGTCCATACTGGAAGGAAAAATTTCTTGTTGGTACCAACCCTCTGCCATAAGCATAATTTCACTTAAATTAGAACGGTTCCAACGAAGGACTGCATCCATCCCATACAATAACCTTTGGTTTTTTCTTTCCGTTGTGGGTTCAAATCGAATTCCCGAAAATCCAAACTGAGTTCCCCAGTTGTTACCAAAATAGTAAAAATGTTTTAAGTGAGCATAGAGCAGAGGATTATTTTTTTGGATCCCGCCATCGTGTGAGTGTCCCCATTTTCTTCCGTTTGTGGCACCTAACACTAATTCCTGAGTAATGAATTTCCAAGGAAATAGAATACTAAACTCAGCGCCGGTATCAATTGCAGATTCCCAACCGATGAATTTTTCGTGAACAATCGGTGTCATGGTAAAAGCACGGTCATGAGCATGGATTTTATTCAAACGACCCACATCAATGAACATCTGCCCTGCTTTAAGAGATGTATTAAAAGGTAAAAAAGGAAACTGTACCCAAGCTTCATGGACTTCAAAAAAATACTTACCATTTTCACCGTGAGCAGCACCCACAAAATTTCCACGCATCCACTGATCCACAGCACCGTTAAACCCAAATTCGGCGGTCCGAATATCAAGTTGGTTGTCAATTCGTTCGCCAGTACCACGAGGTTTATTCCGATCCCAGGCACCAACAATGTCAATGGCCGCGTAAGCATCCATCATAAGATTTTGCGCCGAACGATTGATCTGTTGGTTCGACTGGACTGGTGAAGAAATCCCTCGACTACCTTCCGTTCCCTTTTCTCGTTTTTCTTGGTCTTGTAGGTCCTTTTCTAAATCGGCTTCCCAATCGGAAGTGACAGTATTTGATTTAGAATCTGAGCCCGCATTTTTTTTGTTAGTTTGTGATTTGTTTTCTAATTCTTTTTCCCATTCCGGAACTTCCGCTAAAAGAAGGGCTGAAAACAAAAGGGAGAGAATCACTCCCCCTATCTTGATTTTAGAAAAACGATAGTTTGGTTTCACGTTGTCTTATATAAAAATGAATCTATTGAAAGGAACCTGCGGTTCCAATGTTACTGGAATAGATTGTAATCGATTTTATGGTAGCCTTGTTGATCCGCAACCCAATTCTATCCCCACCAAAATCTGCAGCAACACCATCTTCTTCGAATTGGTATGTTCCTCGGCTAGCGACAGAACAAGCGGACTCCCAACCAAACACATGAGCATTCCCACTTTCTTGGTGAACTTCCAAACAGAGTGTTTTTTCGGAAGATACAGTCGAAGACCAAGTTCTTGAAAGTGTTGCTAAAGCTGAATTGGTACCATTGGATGCGATTTTATTCACAGTGGTTGGTAAAATATGAAATCCAGGTCCGCTTAAGTTTGTTGTAGAAGGAAGGATCGCATCAACACTGGAGTCTCCCTGCGAAAGCACATAGACAATTTCAATACTTGCTTTTTTGTCTCCACCAAGACTGGATAAACTAGATGCATTCGTATAAACAGTAGAACTAGATCCAGTTCCTACGAGCCCACCACTGAGTGAAACGGAAGAGGAAGAAAATCCACTGGCGGCAAGGGCTGCATTGGCATCACCACGACAAACAGTGAAATCAATTTTTCTTCCAGAAGACGGTGCGGAAACATCAGTAACAGTACAACCTGCGTTCAAAAGAAGTGCATAGATTGCATCCGTATTATCTTTCTTATCTTTTGATTGAAAGAGTTCAGCACAATGCATCACAGAGAGAAGGATGGTAGAATATAGGAAAAGTTTGGCAAATTTCATAAATACCTCTGTGGGACAATCATTTGCAACACTGTTGCAAATGCAACCACGTTTCATTTAAAAAATAAGTTTTCTGCGTTTTGGTAAAGAATTTTTTGTTTGGCAAGGTCACTCATTGGTAAATCCAAAAGCCGGGTAATGGGGTGATTTAAGTTGTAGGGGATATTCGGAAAGTCAGATCCAAAATAAATTTGGTCCTGGTAAGTTTCCAAATAGGACACAGCAGCGTCCACATCTTCCGCCTTTCCTGTCGCAAGGAAGTCCACAAAAACCATAGTGGTATCAAGTCCCAAATTCGGATAGGTTGCCAGTAACGAAGCGTAGGCGGAAATTTCATGAGCTCCCATATGGGCTACGATGACCTTTAAGTTAGGGTAAGTTTCCAGAAAAGGTTGAAAGAATTGGATGCCTGTAAATTCGCCTGGAAGTGGGGCCGTACCCGTATGAATGAGAATGGGAATTTGTTTCTTTTGCAAATACTCGAAGGTATCTGCCAGTTCTGGCCGGTTTAAGTTGAGTTTGGAAACTTCGCAGTGGAGTTTAAAACCACAAAATCCGTATGTTTCAACAGCTTTCTTTACATAAGTTAGGACTCCTTCCTCTGGATAAAAAGTTCCAAAGGGAATGGCTCCTTTCCAATTGCTAAAGTTCGCGTAGGTCCAATCATTTAAAGAAGAAGCCATGCCGATTTTGTGTGCATAGTTGAGAGTGGTAAACCGTTCGATCCCATTATGATGGAGGCGCTCCACTCGTTCTTTTTCCGGTAACCGGTATCCAATGGCCCAGTTCACATTGTCGAACCAACGCCAAATGAGTTTCATCACTGTCTCTGGAAAAAAATGAGTGTGGATATCAAAAATATAAGGAATTCCTAAACTACGAATTCGCTCCAAGTGGTCGGGCGTTTCTGAATCTAGGATGGGTGGATAAGAATCTCCCCTCCATAAAAAGGGGGATGAGATTCTTGTGTCGGGTTGGTTGGAAGATGTTACACCTTCCTCTTCTTCCATAAAACAAGCGTAACAAGGAAGAAGAGGATTTGTCTCTACAGGTTTATGCAGTGACTGGCGTTTTTTTCTTTCCACGAATCTTTGTTAGGTTCGCTGCAAGGATTGCTGAACTGTCAAGAATGTAGGCATCAGCAATAGACTTACGATAAGTTCTTCTTTCTACCTTAGAGCGACCAATACTTCTTTCGAGTAACAAACTATTGTGAAAACGTGCTGCTGATTCAACAACTTCAAAAGCCAACTCTTCACGTAGAGGAGTAGAATCAATTTCTGCAAACTCTGCCACAACTGATTCAAATTGTTTGAATAGGTCATTTAAACCATTGCTTGCAGCAAAAGTCGCCATTTCCGATTTTAAGTATTCACGGTAGATTCCTGTTTCTGTCATTCCAGAAACAATTCCCCCAATACAAGCAACAGTCTGTAACTGAGTGGTTCCTTCGTAGATATTGGTGATTCGCACATCACGGTAAAGGCGCGCTACATCATAATCTTCAGTGTATCCTGATCCGCCGTGGATTTGCATTGAATCATAAGCCACGAGATTTGCCATTTCCGTAATATAGTATTTAGAAAGTGGAGTGAATAGTGAGGCAAGTTTTTCCCATTTTTTGAAAGATTCATCTTTTTTGATGTCCTTTTCATTGAGACCTTTCATCTTTCCTCGTTCTTCTTTCCAACGATACTGATCCACTGCAAAACTTGCTTCATACAAAATACAACGCATTGCAGCCACTTCTCGTTCCATTCTTTCTAACATTTTTTTCACCGCAGTGATGTTGTTGATGGTTTTACCAAACTGCACTCTTTCTTCAGCATACTTTTTACCTTCGAAGTAAGCCGCAGTAGCAATCCCCATCGCTTGGGCTGCAATGTTGAGGCGTGCTTGGTTCATCATGGCCATAGAATATTTCACAAGGCCTTTTCCTTCTTCCCCAATGAGAATTCCTGGACTGTTTTCAAAAACAACTTCGCAGGTAGGAGAACAATGAAGTCCCATTTTCTTTTCAATGGAAGCTACGAATACATCTTTGGAATGAACTAAAAAGAAAGATAGCCCACGTGCTCCACTGGTAGTTGTTCCGGTTCTTGCTAGTGTCAAAATAATAGAAGGTGCCGATCCAAACCCACAAGCATGAGTGATGAACCTTTTGGTTCCAGTGATCTTCCAAGTGCCATCTTCGCCTTTGATTGCTTTGGTTTGTAAGTTAGGAAGGTCGGATCCGTAGTTTGGTTCCGTGAGTGCCATTGCCCCACAAAGTTCACCTGCTGCCATCTTTGGAACAAATTCATGAATCATGGCATCGGTTCCAAATCTTTCTACAGTTTCTGCGAGGTTCATACATCCCAGAGTGATGGCAAGGGATCCATCTCCACGAGAAACACATTCGGATAACATGGATTGTACGACAGAAGGAAGACCAAGCCCACCGTAATGTCTATGGATTCCGTAAGGAAGAAGTCCTGCCGATTTTATTTTTTCGACCACATCCAACATAACTTTTGGAAATCCTACTTGTCCGTCTTTGTATTTCAGTCCCTCTTCGTCCATTTGTTTGGATATTTGAGAGATGTCGTTTCCGGCAATGTCCCCACCGGCTTCCAAAGTGGAGCGGTAAAATTCGATGGCATCTTCATAATTTCCGGGAGCAAAGGCGAGTTCTTCCTTTCCCGATTTTTGGTATTCTGCAAAGTCTTCGAAACCTTGTTCGTATTGGTCTACCACCTCGTTCCAAGGGGTAAGAGAATCAAAATGATCAATCAGGTCATCGTTATCGTTAAAATAGTTATTGGAAATCATACAGTCGGCTCCTTAAGCAGGACTTTCACTCAAAGATCAAACTAGGGAAAAGAATTACAAATAATTTTCCCACCTTCCCTGCTGAACGAAACCAAAGCTTGTTAAGTTAATGGTGTTAGACAAGGCTTAACGGATTCGGTTGGCTAAGTCTTGAATGTCCTCAATATGTTCGGCAAGCACCCTTGTATTTTCGGCTACCACTTGGACAGCGTCTTCGATACTTTGTGCAGCACGAGACACTTCCTGGTTCCCTACTGACTGTTCATTCGCAATTGATTCGAGTTGTGAGGAAAGCTCTTTTAATTCTTTTTGTGATTCTACAACCCTAGCATTTAATCTTTGCAAGTCGACAAACTTCTCGTTAAAACTAATCACCTTATTTTGAATTTTGGACATTTCCTTTTCTTGGTTCAGAGCCAGTTCGTTTGCTTCTTTTGCCGAAGCATTTCCTTTCACTAAATCAGATTTTGATTTGTGAATGGTTTTAGAAATGATACTTGCGTTGGTGGCAGAATTTTCAGCAAGTTTTGCCACTTCACTGGCTACAACCGCAAACCCCCGACCATGTTCCCCTGCTCTTGCCGCCTCAATCGATGCATTGAGAGCAAGTAAATTTGTTTGGTCTGCAATTTCTTTCATGATCTGGTTTACATCTTCCACTTTCTGAAAACTCGAACTTACTTCACCTAAAATGGTATTTAAGTTTTGCATGGAGTTCGTCACCAAATTGCTAAATTTAGAAGACTGGTTGATTTGATCCGAAATAATATCAATCTCCCCTCTTACAGTTTTTACAATTCCTTCTAAGGTTTGGCTTTCTTCATTCAATGTTTCAATTCGATTGTATTGGTCTTTGACAAAGGATACAGAATTCTCTGTGGATTGTGAAATTTCAGTTAAGGAAGCAGAGATTTCTTCAATGGAAGCTGCCTGGTTTTGTACAAGACCATTCAAATCATCAGCAAAAACTTTAAGAGCGGCAACGGATTGGTTTAAACTCTCTCCCGTTTCTACCATAGCCTCTTTTTGTGTTTCCATTACTTTTGTATGTTCTTCGGATGTTTTTTTCCCGAGGACCGCCTCATCACGAATGGAAGTAAGTAGTCCCACCATTTTGCCAATCGTGATCGTTGCCATTAACAGAAAAAATACTTTTACAATTTCCACAGGTAAAGAAATCGAATAAGCCATTTTATGCGTATCATTACGATCCACAAATTCCATTCCAACCATCCCAGCCAAAATGAGAGAACCTATTTGAACCAATGTTAATAGAAACCCAATTACGTATGTTTGGCGGGATGAAAAAAGAAATCCTGAATATAATAAAATAAAAAAGGAAATGATATAATTCACTCCATCTTTCAAAGCAGAGGAAGCAATATCCAAATCCATGATACTTTGTCCCAAGGTATTGGACCCAATCAAAAAGATATCAATGATTACAAACCAAAAGGCATGGGGGTCTTTCCCGTTTTTTAATAGCCGATACTGGGTGAAGGCAACCACTCCATAAAAGAAAGTGGTAAAAAGCATCATAATGAGTTGGTCTTTATGAAGAGAGCCTAAACTCCCGAGGATTCCTAAAATAAAAATTACAAGAAGTGTGGAACGGATAGAGTTGATGGTCTTTGTGGCCTTCAGGTAGTACGGATCCAATTGCATAAGAAAAGGATCTGAATCCCAAGGGGGAATTGCAAGGATTTCCCTAGAATACGGAGAAATCCGAGGCTGAAAACTAAATGCAATAAAATTGCATTTAGGACAATCCTATGGCAGAAAAAATACCTGTGACTTTATTCTCTGGATTTTTAGGGGCGGGCAAAACTAGTGGCGTCTGGTAGTAGTTTCAGTCGTACAAGTGAAAAATTAGTCGAGATATCGAATGGTTGCCTATGTTGGACCCCTCGTGAAGACTTACTCATAAAAATCACCAAACTTGCTAAAGACGGAAAGTTTGATTCGATCTTGATTGAATCCACAGGAATTTCGGAACTACTCCCGGCAGAAACCTTTGCCTTTGAAGACGAATGGAGTTAGTTTTCTGAAGGCAGATAGGGTCCACCTGTTTCTCCCCAACCCCACTTTGGCATTGGTTCGTTTGTGTCCATTGGATTCACTTTCAACTGAGAGTTAATTACGGCAAGCCTTGTTCCCCATTCAATGTATCCTACAAATGCAGAACGAAACTCAGGATCACTTTTGAGACCTACTTCATCAGCAGTTTGTAAAAGTAAATGAACCCAACGTTGTCTCATTTCTTCCGTCAACATTTTCCCAATATGTTTTCCGATCATATGGGAATGACTTCCTCCGTCTTTCGAAGTATACAATGGATCTCCGCCAAAAACTTCAGCCACAAAATGAGATACATGTTTTACGTGCTCTGACGACATTTTTTCAAATACCTCACCGAGTAGGTCGTCTTTCAATACTTTACTATAGAACAAAGTAAACAAACCATCGAAAGTTTTTATATCACCGGCCCATTCGTATAAAGTTGGTATTTTTTTCATAAGTTCCCTTTCGCCCACCCATTCCATTCTTTTGATGTACGAAATTTTTTTCCTGTAATGGACATAAGTGCATAATAACTTAGTTTGCGTTTTTCAGAATCATCTCCATTAACAAACGTTAATAGAACTGGAATGGATTTTTTATCCTTACGTTTGGCGATTTCTTCCAATGCCGGCCTGTATACTTCTGCATCTTTTGATTTTGTTGCTTCTTCGATGATGAGACGTGCATCTTCTGTGGGAATCAAAGCCACTGTAGAAAGAATTTGTGGTGCCATCTTTGGTCTATCGGACAGTAAACTTTTTAGTTTGGGTAAACTCGTTGGATCAGCAATGGAACCCAAAGCTTCCAAAGCATAGACCATAAGTTTTGCATCTCCTTTGTCGAGAGCTTTGATGAGATCCGGCACCGCCTCTTTAGCTCCTAAAATCCCCAGTGCCCAAGCAGAACCATAAGGACCCTCGTTCGCACCCGATAATAAAATTTTTCGTAGAACGGGAACCGATGCTTTGTCACCAATCCAACCAAGGGCTTCGGCAAAACTATCTCGTTCTGGTGTAGATTCTTTTTCTAATAACTCTTCTAGGCGTAACCTTGCTTCTTTAAACCTTTGACGGCCTACAATCTTTGCAGCACTCCCCCAGTTCTTTGTGTCTTTTCCACTAAACAAACCAAAGGCTAACTGGGCTGCTTCTTTGGAAGGAATCGAACAAAGCACATCCGTTGCATAAAGTTTGGTTTCAGGATCGTTTGATAATAGGGCTTGGAAAACTTTGGGAACCACAGATGGATTTCCAATTTCAATAAGAGCCATTGAAGCGTTTTCTTTTCCTTTGCTATAAGGAAGGTTTAATGCTTTCACAAGCACATCATTTGCTTTTTTTGCTTTGATTCTGCCGAGTGCCAGGTAAGCTGCAGCAAGTGTTGGGGACTCGTCTTGCGTTTGGGTGAGTTGGAGTAAATAGGATTCAGATGTTGCGATTTTTAATTTTCCCAGTGCCATAGCATAGGTTTTGTCTTTTTCTCGATCTTTGTTTTTTAATGCCAAACTTAAGATTTGAGGGCCTACCGAATTGGCACCAATTTGCACCAAGGCATCTACGGTTTGTAAACGAAGAGTAGGATTAGTATCATCTAACAAAGAGTAGATTCTATTACCCGCAGACGGATCTTTCATCCGAGTGAGTGCATCTAAATATACATCTTTTGGATTTTCCTTATCCGACCATAAAAGATTGGCAATGGCAGCCGAAGAAGATTTGTCTTTTAAATCTCCGAGGGCAATGGCAGCACCTGCACGAACCCCTGGTTCTTTATCCAATAAAAGTTTTTTTAATTTGGGAATGGCCGACTTTTCTTCTCTACTCCCCAACTGTACAGCAGCTTGGGAACGAGTAAAACTGTCTGAAGAATCTAAACTTTCTAGGAGCTCTTTTGTTGTTTGTTCTTCTGACACAGTTTCCTCTACGGAAGGCGGTTCCTGGTTTTGAGGAACCGGATCACAATTCAAAAAGAGAGTGAGGGAGAAAAAAAAAGAAATCAAAAACCAAGTCTTTTGCATGCCAGACAAATTTAATAATTTAAAAACCTGCCTACAAGTGTTAAATCAAAAGCTTAGGATGAATTTTTTACAGATTCCTGTTTTTTTACATTCTTCCTAACTAGGGCTTTTACAATGATAATAAAAATCGAATCATACTGGCACGATCCGATACATTAAGTGCTTTAAAATAATTCTTACTTTTTTCTGCTTCTCCTCCATGCCAAAGGATTGCCTCATCCAATGTTTTGGCACGACCATCATGTAAAAAACGAGCTCTCCCATTCACTGCTCCAAAAAGTCCAATTCCCCAGAGCGGTGCAGTCCTCCATTCCCTTTCCGATGCTTCACCATCCGCTTTTCCATCACTGAGATCCTCTCCCATATCATGTAAAAGTAAATCAGTATAAGGACGTATGGTTTGATTAGAAAGTTGTGGGAAGGAAGCATTAGAAGAAGTTACCAACTTCTCCGTATGGCATTTGTTACATCCTGCCAAAAAAAAATGTTTTTTACCCGAAAGAATTACTGCCAAATTTGCATTTCTTCGGACAGGCACAGCCACAAGTTGCATATACTTAGTAATCGCTGCAATTTTTTCTTCAGGTACTTCGGGGTTACCACCCCCTGTGGAACCGGAACATGAAGACTGAGTGGAACTACAATTTTCTTGCGAAAACATAGGACTCGTAATTCCAATATCGCCGGAAAATGCTGCCGAATTTTGGCGTTTGAGACTGGGTGCATTTGCCTTCCATCCAAATCGTCCCAAAGACTTTCCGCTTCCCGTTAAGTCCCAAAGATAATTGGGCCTTCCTGAAATTCCATCACCATCTAAGTCCATTGGATCAGATTGAGAAAGTATACTCTCTTCTGGAACAGCTTCTAAAAGACCAAGACCTATCACTTGTTGGGTTAACCGAACTGATGTTTTGTGGCCAGAAGCAAATGGCCCATACCCAAGTTCACTAAATACCAAACTAGGTTTCCGTAGTGAATACGAACTACCATCTTGAAAGGTTCCACTAAAGGTATCGTATTCTAAATGGACAGTTCCTTCTTTTGTCACACCGGCCACAGAATTTGGTTGGAATTGTGACCCATACACTGGTTCTGGGTCGTTGCCTTTACTACCCACACCTAACCGTACCAAGGTGAATACCAAAGGATCTCCATCATCTTCGACCGCCCTTCCATTTCCCACATGACACCCTAAACAGGAATTGGAATGAAAGAAGGGACCTAGACCATCACGGTCTGGTAGAGTAGAAGAAAACCCAGGATTCCATGGAACTTCAAATACAGATTGTCCGACCGTAAAGTCAGAAATTGTTGTTAAAGGTGAATTTTTTCCAAACTGAAGGAAAGCACGAGCATCTGTTACAAAACTTGTCATTGCCTTTCCACCAGAGAGTTCTTCTCCCTCTTCATAGTCCCAAGGAAATTTTCCTGATTGGTTTAAACCGAGTAAAGCCAAACAATTGCCATCTTTACAAAGATCCTTTTCATTTGGACAACCGAATTCCGAGGTAAGATTATCAATATTTGACAATCCAATTCCCGTAGAACATGTGTTTGCTTTTAGAAACACACATCCATAGGAAGAAAAAACTATCAAAACCAGTAATAAAACTCTCATTGAAACTAATAAAAACAAAAGTAGAACTAGTTCGGAATGGTTAAAAAGATTGGAGTTGTGGCAGCCCAAGTTTCTTGTAAATCAGCGCGACCAATGGAACCTTTAAAATTCCAACCCCATCCATACAAAGAACCAGATTTAAGAATTGCAAAATTATGCAAAGCGCCACACCCAAAGTATTGGATGCCTTTCACTCCCACTACAATATCTCCCGGAGTATAGAGTTTTGCTGGAGTGGTAAGCCCAGTTCCTAAATTACCGCTGGAATTTGCCCCCCAACCCTTAACAGTCCCATCACTTAAGATTGCAAAACTTTGAGTTCCATTGGCCCATACTGACACTACTTGATAGAGGCCAGTCACGAGTGTTGGAGTAGGAACTGGGGACGGCGAACCACTTCCCCCAATACCCAACTGACCACTCGACGCAAGCCCCCAAGCATAAACAGTTCCATCATTTTTTAGAGCAAGGATATGGTCGCGTCCATTAGCTATATGTACAATTCCTGATAAAGAATTCACTTTTTTCGGTGTAGAGTTTACTTCAGAAGCTGTACCAAGAGTTCCATCTCCTAAATTTCCATATTGGTCTCTTCCCCAAACATAAACATCACCTGATTTTGATAAGGCGGCAGTATGTTCTGATCCTGCTATGACTTGGATGATATCGTTCGGAAGACCAGTCACTGTGACAGGGTTTGCCGAATATGTTCCAGCTCCACCAGAACCATTTCCCAGTTGTCCTACTGAATTAGAACCAAAGGTAACCACGGATCCATCTGATTTCAAAACAACAGCATGATCATAACCATAAATTCCCATCACAGCTCCACTGATTCCAGGAACCTTACGCGGAGGATTTCTTGGACCAGGATCAGCCGCAGCTGCTTGCACTTCACCGGTATTTCCCATACCCAATTGTCCACTGCTATTGGCTCCCCAAGTCCAAACACTTCCGTCCTCAGTGATAGCAAGAGAATTGTTTTGATTGAAACCAATAGATACAACTTGTGAGATCGTAGATAATTTTGTAATGGTTGGGTTAGTTAGATCTCCTGTGGAAGTTCCCGAACCAAGTTGCCCAAAATTATTTCGACCCCAAGTATAAAGGTTTCCGTTTACCACATAACCAGAATGAGATCCACCAGCGGTGATTCGATTTCCGAAATAAGTTAGGATTGTTTTTTTTGCAGACATTCCTGCAGAGTTTGTACAATGAATTTGAATTTTATTGGCACCTAATAGTGGTTTCATGGAAACTAAAGAGTTATTCTCTCCTTTACCGACATTAAAATTTTCTTTTTCTGTATTATTTTGTAAAACATGACAAGACAAGTTGTCAGCTGTTTTTATATTTAAAGGTAAGTCGTATGTTTTAACAATACTACCATCAAGGGGAGAAAGAATTTCAAACTTCGATCCCACATCACGACTCCCTGTAAGGGAAACGAGAAAAATTGTATCTGTCAGATGAGAGATGTCTTCAATTGAAGGTTCCAGATTTTCAGAAGAAGAAATTTTAAAGGTTCCCAGTAATTTCCCATTCACATCTTTCACATGGATTTCATAACTACCACTTCCCAAGGAAAGTTGCCAAACTCCTGTTTCAGAAGTAGTCGCTAGAGAACGGGAAGAACCAGAGATTTTTACACTGGATTCGGTCGCCAATTCTAAACTGGCATTAGGAATGGGGGCACCCGCTCCATCCGTTAAGGTACCAGAAATCGTGGAAAGGTTCAAAGTGAAACCAAGCAAAGCAAGGGCAGAGGGATCATTCGTTGCCTTCTCATTACAAAAACTAGTACAAGCAAGTAACGCTATTACCACGAAAGTCTTTCCTAGGATTTTTCTATATAAGTTCATGAAATCTGTTCTCCAGAATGGAAGTGACTCCGTACTGATACCGAGTCTCAAATTCATGTATTTTTTGAACGTTGTTCCTGTCAAGCACAGATAGAAATTTCTCTTGAAAGGGGGTCTAGGATAGATTAGGCAAAAAAAAAGAGGACCACTGGTCCCCTTTTTTTCTGTCACTGAATGAGAAAGTGATTAAGAATTAGGAACCTGGCTTCTTACTTCTTTTAAAGTGGCCAATTCCTTTTTCCAAAGTTTTAAATCTTTTTCTGCAGATACTTTGACATCACCTGCCGGTTGTTTGTTTTCCATCCAATACTCGACCATTTGTATCCTTGATTCTAATTCATTGATCTTAAAATCAAAATAAGCTTTTTGTGTTTTAGCCGATGGTCGGTCGGTAGCGTTTGGCTCTTCTGCGGAAGGTTTGTCCGACCATTTTTCTTTGGAAATAGATGCAGAAATACTAGCATCCATAGCAGTAAAAGAATCTAACATTTCGAGTTGTTCCTTCTCTTCTGCTTCAGTCATCCGAGTTTTAATTTCTCGAGGAATGTAGAAATTTTTTGGATATTTCGCCGCAAAATCTCTCCACTCTTCTTTTACTTCTTCTTTACGATTCGGTTTTTTTTCCAAAGCAAACGGCCAAAGTACCTCAGCCTGTGCCAATTCCAATTCTTCAGGATTGGGAGCGTCGGAAAACTCAGGATCATCAAACAATGAATTGGCGTGACTTTCTGAATTTCCGAAATCGGAATCGGTGACCTCTGTTTGTTTATTTGTTTTGTGGGAAGAGAACTTCCAAACAACATAAGAAAACAATACCAATAGAAATCCACAAACCGAAATGATACCTATAAACCGCTTGCTCATCTTTTAACCTCTTATGTAAAGATAGAAATTACCCAAGAAATTGCCTGACCAAAGATGTTCTCTGTAAGAAATTTCTTTAAGTCCACAGGATTTCTGTTGAGTGAATCATAATACCAAGCAGTGTATTCACTTACTTGAGGAATTGAATACCCATAACGAGTGTTAATTGCCTTGATTAATTCATTTGCGAATAGTGAATGTCCATACATGTTAGGGTGAACACCATCTAAACCAAAAACTCCAGGTTGGTTTGGAAGAGGCCAATTAGCTCTTGCGTTTCCAGGAGACCAACCTTCAGCACTACGAATCGGTCTTCCGTTTTCTTTTAAATCATCAAATATCACACGTAAATCAGCAACAGCAAAACGCATAGTAGCAGCTTGTGCTTTAATTTCGTTGTTTAACATATTTAGAAAAGTGGAAATGCTTGCGATTTCATTTGCATCAAGAACTTGATTTGGATCCGAAACAGAATTTCTAAAGAAAGCCTTGAGTCCGGTATAGTTTGCACGTCCATTAGGATCTTTGTAATTTTCGAGGAATGCAATGGCAGTTACGTTTGGAACGGTAAAAAGAACTCCACCTTGTAAGCTTCCCATAACAGACATTCTGCGGAAAAATTCACGAATATCTCTTTTGAATCTTGTTTCATCCAAACAGTCGGTTGATGTATGAAGTGCAGTACAAAGAACGTGGTTGGCTCCAGCCGATCCAAATAGAAAGGTAGGTTTTACTTTTTCCATTACTTGGGTCTGAGTACCTGCGTCACGTAGACCAAATCTATGAAACTTATCTGGTTCTTGGCAATCAGCAACTGTCACCCAACGGTAAGTATACCAATACCATTTTGCCCAGTACCATTCTTTTTCTTGTTTGGTGGCAGTGATATCTTCACATTTACCAGATGTTTTAAGAAGGCTTGTATACTCAGCTCCAGTGATACCTGCATGAGTTGGTAGAGAAACAGTAGAGGCATTTCCACCTATGATACTTTCTGCAATACAGAAAATTCCACAGTCCCATTTAAGCACGTCTTCTAAGTTTACAAATGGTCCCTTGAGAACGTTGTAAGAAACGGAAGCACCAGCTTGTTTACTGACAAGGACAGGATAGGCCCAATCTTGTGTTTTTTTCTCTACAGTGACTCCAAAGAAACCTTGGCTTAGGGAATCTCCCACGACACCCACTCTTTGGAACATTTGGCTTTGGGTCTGAGCAGAGAGAGACCCTGCGAAAACCAAGGACCATACCAGTCCTAATGCTACTTTTGCGTTCATATTTCCTCCCAATCGGAACATTTTTAACATATTTTAAACAATTGCCATAGAGTTATGGCTTTTTGAACGAGTGTCAAATAATTTATTTCCGAACCACTGAGATTTTTTGAACGAAGTTCATCAGTTGGCCTCTTATCGATTCTCTGATAAATATCAACGGAACACTAGATAAAACCTATTGCCCTCCCAAGGTGCTTCAAGAACGTTGTTTAAATAATAATGAGAATCTATCTCATTTGGTAGGAGAATACCCTTATGACATCGATGCGAAATCTTACTTTCGTACTATTACTCGGCCTTGTGCTAAATGATTGTACTCCCGAAAAGGAAAACTCGGATGCAAACCTTCTGGCGGCCATTGCCCTGGTCGGCAGTGCCCCAAACCAATCTGCATTTTTAGAAACCTATTCCCAAATCGCTTTTGAAAACTATAGTGATGCTTATTCAGATGTAGTTGCCTTAAGACAAAAAGTAACTACCTTCACCGCAAAGGCCTCCCCTTCTCTTTCAGAGCTAAACGAATTGAAGACCTATTGGAGAAAAGCAAGAAGGAGTTACCTGCAAACAGAGATTTTTCGATTTAGCCAAGGTCCGATTGATAACCCAGCACTCACAGGGGGAGTGGAATTAGAACCTTTAATGAATGCTTGGCCCCTAGATGAAGGTTATATTGATACTGTCATCCTGACAGGAACAATCACAAAACAAGGATTAATTGATGCAAATGGTGGAGACTGTTCCGGTGGAAATTGTCCAGATGGAGATAGTGCCAAAAATATTTCTGTGGGATGGCATGCCATTGAATATCTGTTATGGGGTGCTGATGCGCAAAATAACTTCACACCAGGCACATCGATTACACAAACAAATTTCACAACAGCAAATGGTGCCGGAAGTGCAGCGGCAAAACGTTCAGCTTATTTGTTGTATGCAACGGAAATTCTGGAAGCCCACCTCCTACTCTTAAAGAACTCCTGGGATCCAACGTTATCCACTTCATATGTTGCTAAATTCAAATCGAGTGCCACCTCCTTTGAAAATATACTCCGAGGAATTGCTAGATTCTCTGGTGGAGAGTGGGGTGGAGAAAGGATGACGGGAGTATTTGGCGGAGAACAAGAAGAAGAACATTCTTGTTTTTCAGACAATACAAAAGCAGATTTTTACTTTGATGCCAAAGGATTAGATAACCTTTATAATGGAACTTATAGTGGATCGAAAACCATAAGCGGCTACGGTCTCAAAAATCTTTTGGGTAATGAATCTAGTTATATCAAAGAACGAATTGCCACTGCGGAACTTTTCTGCCTGAATGAATTTACAGAAGATGTTTCTTTGAACCAAGCATGTAATAGTAGCATCGTATCGAGTCGTTTTGATCGAATGATTGCAACCGTAAATGTATCGGGCTCAGTAACAGAAAATGCTGACTATAATATTTTCCGTTACCAAATCCAACCCGCAGTTCAAGAAATAGCGAAAGCTCTACAAAGATCTGCAGCAAGCTATGGAGTCTCCATTGGAGATGATGGCTTAGTTCTTCAATAAATAAATATAGAAATGAAAACAAAACACCTTATCCTACTGACTTTACTTGCTCTTAGTTTCACATGCAAAAAACAAGAAAACGATGAAGCGACCACTGCCCTTATCCTTGCTGCCCTTATATCCTCTCCCCAATGTTCTTCGGGAGATTTTTTAAACGACCCTTGTGAACAATTCAGTGGTGGAGATACTACTACTTTTGATTCCACAGAGTCAGCTTTCGACTTAGAAGCTGCTAATGTTTTAGATTCACGAAGGTCCATTGATTTCCAAGATGGAAATGCTAACTTCAATCGCACTTGGTTACCTGCAGGAAATTCTTCTGTAGCTGGACTTGGCCCTGTCTTTAACAATCGTTCTTGCCAAGGTTGCCACGTCAAAGACGGAAGAGGACGGCCACCTGCTGATGGTACAAGCCTTACTTCTATGCTCCTCCGTTTGAGTGTCACTGGATCCAATCCTACCACCGGTGGACCTGTTGCTATGACCAATTTTGGAACCCAACTCAATACAGAAGGAATTTTAGAATTTGGAACAGGTACCCAAATTCCCAAAGAAGGAATTGTAACCATTACTTATACAGAAGAACCAGGAACTTTTCCCGATGGAGAAAGTTATTCCCTACGAAAACCAAGTTATTCGATCACTTGGAACGTTGGTGGTGGTGCCACTCAAATCAATGTAGCTAATCCTGGCCAACCCTACCATCCTACGAATAATCCTTCTGGTAGTTTTTTCATTTCTCCAAGAACAGCACCCATGATGCCTGGTCTTGGACTTTTAGAAGCCATTCCCGAATCTACCATTCGTTCACTTGCTGACGTTACAGACTCAAACGGAGATGGAGTCTCTGGAAAACCAAATCTTGTTTGGGATACAACACAAGCCAAAGCTTTTCTTGGAAGGTTTGGATGGAAAGCAAACCAACCAAATCTAAACCACCAAAATGCCAGTGCCTTTCTGGGAGATATTGGACTCACTACACCAATCTTTCCTACAGAAAATTGTGTCGCAGGACAAAACCTTTGCGCCGCAAGTCCTACTGGTAATGGAACCAACCCCGAAATCTCCAGCGATCGTTTATCGCGCGTTACATTCTATACTAGCTTAGTGAGTGTTCCAGGAAGAAGGGGTTGGCGGACAGAGGATGTCAAAAAAGGAAAAGAACTATTCATTCAAATTGGATGTTCGTCTTGCCATATCCCAAGGATGAAAACTGGGGATCATTCCATTCCAGAAGTAGCAAACCAAGAAATACGACCTTATACTGATTTACTCTTACATGATATGGGGGATGGACTCAGTGATTTTCGTTCTGACTTTTTAGCAACGGGAAATGAATGGAGGACCACTCCACTTTGGGGTCTTGGTCTCATTGAAAGGGTCAATGGGCATGAACTTTTACTTCACGATGGAAGAGCCAGAGGGATTCAAGAAGCAATTCTTTGGCATGGAGGAGAATCAGAACAAAGTAAAAACAATTACAAACAATTACCCAAAGAATCTAGAACGAAAATCATTAGTTTTCTTAAATCTTTATGAAACCAATTAATATTAAATTAAAAATTCTAACTTACGGGTTCTATTTATTTTTATTCAATTGTGGAGTCCAATCAGATAGTGCTTCTGAAAAGGCACAAATATTGGGTTTGGTCGATACATACTTAAAGACATATACAACTTCCAGTTTACTCGTTGATATTTCTAACAACTTAATCATCCCCAAGTATACAAATTTAGACCAGAAAGTCTCCGCATTACAGACTGCAGCAGCAGCTTACACAACAACACAAGATACTAATAATTTGAATCTTGTTAGGAACGCTTGGATAGAAACTGACTTAGCATATAGGCAAATAGAATGGGCTTATTTTGGACCAGCAAACATTCCGTTTAATGTGTATCTTTTTTTAGATAGTTTTTCGAGAGCCTTCCCTATCGACCCAACGTTGATTGAATCAAAAATCACTTCGAATCTAACGCCGAGCGGACTCCGAGTGGATGGATTAGATACGGTAGAATACCTCCTGTTTAAAGACAATGCCAGCAGTACAAACACTGCATTCGCAGACGTCAACCGAAGGACTTATTTAACCAAACTGATCCAAGATATTAAAACTCAGACAGGATTACTTATTTTTCATTGGGATAAATCAAGAAGTTCTTCTTTTTATTATTCTTTTACGAATGCAGGTAAAGGGAGTCGCGAATACCCCAACACGAAAGACGGACTCACGGAACTGACCAACCAAATGGTATTTTTTTGTAATACAATTGTTGATATCAAAATTGCTGAACCTTCTGGATTACGAGCCACAAATTTAGGAGTAAAGGATATCACAAAGGTAGAAACACCATATGCAAACTTATCCTTTGACTCACTTTTACAAAATCTTCAAGGATTCTCTGATATTGGAGATGCTGGGCTTTATAAATTCTTAGCACTCCGAAGTGAAACGGTGGTTCCAAGACTTCAGGAACAAATCCGAATCACATCAGCATCAGTGTCCTCTTTAAAGTTAAAGTACGGTACCTTTCAAAATGCAATCACAACAGGAAACAGCGATGTGGAAGTGATGCTCAATGAATTTAAGAAACTTAGAGTATTGATTAGCACAGAACTGATCAGTGCCCTCGGCGGAACCATCGGGGTTAGTTCAAATGATGGCGATTAAGTTTTTATTCAATCCAGTTTCTTCACTTTCCCTTCATTTCTTTCGCATTGGGTATGGATTTGCGACAACGATCATTATTTTTCGTTATTTCTATTTCGGATGGATTCATTCTTACTTTATCAAACCAACTTTTTTTTTCAAACACTTTGGTTGGGAATGGATCCACCCTTTGCCACCAGTTTTTACTTATCTTTTATTTGGAGTATTACTCCTCACTGCACTCGGAATTTTTCTAGGATATTTTTTACGATTCAATCTTTTGGTTTTTACCGCTGGATTCACTTGGTTTCATTTTTCAGATGCAACCATCTATTTGAATCATTATTATCTGATTTCTTTACTCGGTTTTTTACTATGGTTATCTCCTGTTAGTAAATCAAATACACCAACCTTTCGTTTTAAAGACTGGCTAAACAATGCAAAACCTATTCCTAAACTATGGTTGTATGCCATTCGATTACAAATGGGTCTTGTTTATTTTTTTGGAGGGATCGCCAAACTCCAACCAGACTGGTTATTCGAAGCTCTCCCATTGAAACTATGGTTGTACCAATCGGAAGGAAAATTTCCACTTTTAGATCCCATCCTTGGCCTTCCCCTCACAGCATTTGTTTTCTCTTGGATTGGACTCCTCTTTGATTTGTCGATTCCATTCTTACTTTGCACAAAAAGGTTTCGTTTGCAGGCTTGGTTAGTCGTTCTTTTTTTTCACTCGTTCACATCCTTTCTTTTTCCAATCGGCGTTTTCCCCATTGTGATGAGTCTCTCTTCACTGATTTTTTTTGCACCTAATTGGCCACAAATACTAATGAATCGATTTTCAAAAAACAAAATCGATCTTTCGGTATCGAAGGTTCCATTAAAAAACAATGCAAATGATTTCGGAATTAGAGAATATATTTTATTCGCCTACTTTTTGTTACAGGTAACCATCCCTTTAAGGCATATACTTTACCCTGGGCAAGTCATTTGGACAGAAGAAACAATTAAATTTTCCTGGCAAGTGATGGTTGCAGACAAAGTGGGATCTGCAGTGTTTACAATTCAAAACCGGCAAATCAATCCCAAAGATATATTGACTGATTACCAATATAGGATGATGACGATCCAACCAGAACATATCCTACAATTTGCAAGATACTTACAAAAACAAGAATATGAACGAACTGGAATCGCTGGAATCCCGGTGTATGTTTTATCCCATGTATCCATCAATGGGAAACCGGCTCGGCCTTTATTTTCACCTAACGAAGATCTTACCAAAATCAAAACAAACTTTTTCCCCTTAAAAGGACTCATTCGATGAATTTTCGAAAACTAAAAATATCCCTTATTTACTTCCTAATCATTTCAGGAAATATACAGATCTTTTCTCAGAATAACACTGAGGAACAAGAAACAAAACCGCAAAAGAGTGAAGGAATTCATGTTATAGGAAACAAAAAAGAAGACTTAAAAAAAATTCCAGGATCTGCTTATATCATAGATAAAAAATATCTAGAAGAAGCTTCTCCCACAGATCCGATGGAAGCTTTAAGAAGGACTCCTGGCGCAAGCGTACGTTTCCAAGATGCAGCAGGACTTACACCAAACATTGGTTTTAGGGGAGTTAGTAACGAAGAATCTAGGAAAACACTCATTTTAGAAGATGGGATTTTAACTTCCCTCTCTCCTTATGGACAACCAGAAAGTTATTATTCTCCCTCGATTGAAAGAATGGAAAGAATTGAAATCATCAAAGGTTCTGGTTCAATTTTATTTGGACCAAACACCATTGGAGGGATTGTTAACTTTGTCACCAAACGTCCGCCAGCGGAATCAACCTTTTATACAAAAAATGTGGGTGGTGAAAATGGTTATTTATCCACTTATAATTCCTATGGAAAAAGTTTTGGATCAAGTGCATTTGAAGTTTCGTTACTAAGAAAACAAGGAAATGGATTTAGAAATCATCAAAGTTTTGATGTTACCGAAGGAAATGTTAAATGGATCCAAGATTGGAACCAAAACCATAGTACAACGATTAAATTAGGATATCATATGCAAAACGCACAGTCCACTTACTTAGGATTGTCACAAGGTCTTTTCCGGATGGATCCAAAAATCAATCCGGCAGAATATGATGAAAAACAATTAAACCGCAGCCAGACTATCATTTCTCATAATTGGAAATTATCCGATGATCATAATCTAATGATAAGAGGTTATTTTTCCCAAGCAGAACGGAATTGGTCAAGACAGGATTTTTTATCTGGAAAATCGACTACAGGTGGATATTTAAATCCCCCCTTAGATACAATTCGTACTTACTCACCAGGTATCATTGGAAATCGACCTGGAGATACTATTTATATGCGAGAATCATATATCAGTAGGGATCAATCCTTTATGGTAGGTGGAATAGAAACAAAATTAGAATCTAAATTTTCTACCTTCGGACTAAAACATGAAACAGACATTGGTGTTCGAATCCATGGCGAAAACAATTTAACGCAAACTAATGTAAAAAAAACAGATGATCCTTTAGGTTATCTTTCCAAAGCAATCATCCAAGAAGATTCTCTATTAAATAATCTTGTACAACCATCACTCCCTAATTTTAATCTAAATCGACAAGAACGTAAGATAGAATCATTCGCAGCTTACTTCCAAGACAGAATTCAACTTTCTGAAAACTGGAAATTAATTCCAGGAGTTAGGTATGAAGAAGTAAGACAAAAAGCGATTACCACAAGAAGACAAGCGACAACAGAAGATTACCGGCTTGGTGCCGTTTTACCAAATGATGTATCGGTCAACAGAAGAAGCTCCAGTGAATCAAGGACTCATGTGATACTTCCCGGACTTGGAATCACATATGATATTACAAAAAAATTCATTTGGTTTTCGGGAGCACACAAAGGTTTCTCACCCCCTACATTTGGTACCTCATTTAGTCCCCAAGGTAACGATTATAGGTTAAAACCAGAAACCTCAACAAATTACGAAACAGGAATTCGCGGCGACATTACATCCTATTTATACACAGAACTTGTTGGATACAAAATGTACTTTCGTGATCAAATCATCAACGTCAACGAGGTGGGAGGAGAAAACGGAATTAGACCAGCAAATACTGGTTATTCGACTCATACGGGTGGTGAGTCAGTGATTGTATGGGATCCAGCAAAAATGCAAAAATCAGAATGGAGAGTTCCGATTGAATTTATTTACTCTCGTATCGAAGCAAAATCCAGAAGTTTTAACCCATTCCCAGTATCACAAACAAGTGACGGAAGAGAAGTTGTAGAATACTTGCCAGCTTATACAGTGAACAACTATCAATACCTTTCGACAGACACAACGGGAAACTATTTACCCTATGTACCGAAAGAAACAGTCACTACAGCTATTAGTGTTTCTTCACCACAGGGATATTATAGTCGTTTAGAATACCAATACATTGGAAAACAATACTCTGATTTATTGAACACAAAAGACGAATCCGAAGATGGTAATAAAGGTATAATTCCTAAAGTTGAACTTTGGAATACTAGTTTTGGTTACAGATCACCAGACAAGTGGTCGGTGTTTATCAATGCTAAAAACATTCAAGACAAACAATATGTCTCTGGTCGGTTACCTACAGGCATCCAACCAGGGCCTTTCCGTCAAATCAATGTTGGATTTACTTTTGAACTGTAACTTCTATTCCATCAACTATTTTTGATTGAGACAAATCGATAGGACAAGAAAGGATAGAGGAAAATTTGGTTTCAAACTTTGAGTTAGAATCAGATAAACCGATGTATTGGCAAATGATATCCATTTCTTGTTCATCTACAATCACTTCACGAATCATTAAATACTCAATAAAATCTAATCGGTCAGAAACATCTGCTATAAAAAGCCCATCCCTAAGTATATCTGTCAATCGATTGACATTTCTACGACTTGGTGATTTTTCTCTTTCCTCTTTTGGTGAAAATTCCTTACGTTTTGTGTCTGCATATTCTTCCCACCTATGAATTGTTTTTAGATTATTTTCCAATTGAAACAAAAAACCTGGGACTGATTCTTGTTTATCAAAAACAACTAACATTCGCAAGTATTGGTATAAATTTGGGTTTCGATACAATAATCGTTTACAATGAATAGAATCAATTTTTTCAAAGATTCGAAGAAAAGAGTCTGTATTCTGTTCCGTTGTTTCGGATACAGATGATTCAAAATACTCCTCCCATTGTTTGGCATTTAAATTGCTAAGTAGATTTAATTGAAAAGTCACATCCTTTTCCACCATAGGTTCGGTAAGTAAAAGATCTAAACTTTTCTCAGAACTAATGATTTTTGCCCAAATGGAAAAATAGTAATCAGGTGTTATATTTCCCGTTTTAATATATTTACCAAAACCATAATAAACTGCCTTACAAATCAAATTAGCAGGCATCGCAGAGTGATTGATTAGCTCTTTTAAAACATCCTCTTCTCTAAGTATCCAACAATAACTACAGAAATACTCTACTAATTCATCAACCTCAAATAGAATTTCCAAATATTCATGAAGATTCGGAGTTGTTAAAAGAAATTCGAAAGATTCCTTGGCATGCTGAGGTGAACTTTTTTTCCAAAACTCATAAACCAAAACTTGCATTTTTGCCCCTCAACTCTTATACAAGGGACGAAAGGAAAACTAGACTTTCAGAATTTGTATTTTGAATTAGAATAAAAAATATGGAAAATATTTAAAAATGGAAAAAAGGACAAGGGTAAGTACGAGAGAAAATTTTAGAATTATTTTAAAAATTAGAGTCTAGAAGTATTTGCCTACGCGATCAAAATTGCCTAATGCCGATAGTATTGTTGTCTCCTCCCAAACATCCAAAACAGCACCATTCCCCCGCATATAAACCAATACATCCCCTCTGTCTTGGGATGGAATTTTTTTAAGCTCCCGTAAAACAAGCGATAATCGATCTGGATCTCTTTTATTGGGTGCGAGATTAGCTTCAGATTTAAAATCAAACCTTTCACTTAATCCTTGGCAAAATGTTTCCCAGACATGAATCGAATCTAAAATAGATTCTAATCTGATTCGATTTTCCATTTCTTTTGGGGTCTGTTCTGCAACTTTTTTCATTCCTGAGACCATCATCATTCGTAAATAATAATAGAGTGTATGGCTATTCAAAAGGATTTTGCGAATTTCGTTTTCTCTGAGATTTGAAAAAATCCCGAGAAGAGCCTGCATCGTCATATTCTTTTCTTCTAATATATCAAAGTAAGCTTCCCAAGTTTGAGGATCCAAATTGGATAAAAGATGGATCTTTAATGTAGGATCTCGGTCCATCTCTTCCGCAAGAGATAAAATTCTTAAACTTTGTGCTGAATTAAACAATTTCCTAACTTGTAAAAAGTAAGCATTGGAATCGAAATTGCCAGATAAAAACTGTTTTCCATAACCAAAATAGATGAACTTCATAAGAAGTTCTGGTGTTAAGTCGACATCATTCAGAAAACGTTTAGAACCTTCTTCAGAACGAAGAAGCCATAAATATTCGAATACCAAGTCACAAAACTCATCTTCGGCTAACATGTGATCTGCCAAAGATTTTAAGTCAGATCCTTGTTCAATGGATTGGAAAAAATCTAATAATTCATTCGGAGATGCATTTTTCCAAAATTCAGATGCTTTCCATCGCATACATATTTTGTAATTGGTTTGAAGGTTATGTCAATTGAATTTTAGAAAGATTCAAATTTGAGTCTATTAATACAAATTCCAATAACTACTTCGCAATAAATTGCCACAGATCTTACCATTAGTGCCAAGATCGATGACTAATACTTGGTCATTCGTATGTGGAACTGTATAAATCTTACCGTTAGGTGCTAATACCGCATCTCCCCACTTGTTTCCTCCCGAGATTCCCGAATTATAAGTAGCAGACACAAAGGTATCTGGATCAAAGGCAATGAAATCAGTAATATCGGCAGGTATAGTGTATATCCTACCATCGGCTCCCAAAATACCACCCCGCCATTTTGCTGCAGCCACAACGGGCGAAAGCCATAAGTTCATTGAATCATTGTTAGGGTCTATAATTAAAAATTCAGTATCATTCGAAGGTATACCGATTAATTTACCGTTAGGTGCAACAAGGCCATGCCTCCACTTTCCAAGTCCTGTTTTTGGAGAAGGAATCACGTAACTTCTTTCAGAAAAAGGATCTAAAACAAAAATGAAATCAATATCGACTGGAAAGGCATAAATCTTTCCATTAGGTGCAAGGACCCCTCCTTCCCACATATTTGAAAGTGAAAGCGGAGAAGGAATAGTTCTGACCTTATCTGTTTGTGGATCAATCACAAGAATTTTGTTAGAACTATTGGGGATTCCATAAATCAATCCATTCGGTGCAAGCACACCACCTCTCCACTTATTAATGCCAATTTCTGGCGAAGGCAATGTATAACTTTGATTAACGGATGGATTGATTACAAGGATTTGATCTGAGTCTCTTGGTATGGAATAAATTTTACCATTTGGCGCAAGCACAGCACCTTCCCATTGTGCCAATCCACTGATTCCTGTTGATAAACCAGAAGCGGTTTGGTTTGTGGGATCTATGACAAGAATATCAGATTGGTTATAAGGGATGGAATAGATCTTTTGATCATTAGCGAGTATTCCGCCTAACCATTTGGCAGCGCCCGTATAGGAAGGAGTAAAAGCTGTGAAACTGACCCCATTAGTTCCAAGTAATGCCTGCTTTCTTATTTCTGATGAAACATACTTCCAACGTCTTGGTTGGATGATTGATAAGGGATCCATTTCGCAAATGGATCGATTGGGCGCGATAGAACCGCAATACTCTCGATCATCATCCACAAGAATCCGCGCAAGATAAAAGTCTTGGAAAGATTCAGATGTAGGATCACAGCCGTTTTCTAAACCAGGAAATTGACAGGAACCAAACAGGCCAATCGCAAAAAACAGGGAGACAAAACGAACTTTTGTTAGGTATTGCATCAATCCGTGCCCACTCTTTTGTGAGTAAAAATAGAGATTGACTTGTTATTTGTCAAACGAAAGAAATTTCCATTCGTGTTAGGAAGAAGTCCTAATCTAAGTTTTTGTCTTCTTATTTATCTAATTTTAGATTGGATGAGACTGAATTACGAATTTAAAAAACGAGTTGCCTTGATCAGCGCAAAAGGCCAATTTTCAATAGAGGCATTTCAGAGAGACCCTTGCAAATGAAAATCCAGAGTTATTTTCCATCTTTTGCTTTGCGGCCTTATATCCAAAAATACCTCATCATAGAAACAGAAAACGGAATCGAAAACCGCATCCTACCAAACCCTCACCTAGTGTTGTCCTTTCAATTACAGGGAAACCTTCGTTCTTTGGAATCAAATACACTCTATGACTTACCTCGGATGGGAATTGCGGGGTTTAGAAAAACGGTGAGAAAAATCATTTATCCCCAAAATTCTTCAGCCCTACTGGTAATCTTCACAGAAATTGGAGCAACTGCCTTTTTTAAGGAACCAATCTCGGACTTTTACGAAAAGACAATCAGCTTAGAGAACTTGATTTCAAATTCTATGTATCGGGAAATGGAAGAAAAATTATTTGAATCCCAATCAAGTCGGGACTGTATCAATTTAATAGAGAATTTTTTACTTCATATTCAAAGACAAAAACAAATCGATCCAATCCTTAGACAAACTCTTGTAAAAATCCAGAACGCAAATGGAAATATAAAAATGAAAGCTCTAAAACAAGGATTACCCATTAGTTTGGATTCCTTAGAAAAAAAGTGCAAAGAGATGGTGGGAACCACTTTGAAACATTATGCAAATATTATAAGAATTAGATCTGCTATAACGTCCTATTCTCCGACTACCTCATTAACCGATCTTGCATACAATGCGGGATATTTTGACCAGTCCCATTTCAACAAAGATTTCAAACTTTATACAGGAGAGTCACCGAAGGTTTTCTTCCAAAACCCACAAAATTGGTAACCAAATTCGCTTTTCTGATTTTTTACAATTTTTAATCCAAAATCGATTGTATCCTAATTTATAACCAGGCTGCAAAAGCCAACAAAGGTTAAGAGGACACAATGAACCAAATTCTAATCGACAGGTTCGAATTTCCAAAGGAAGCCAAAGAAGTCTTTTTAGAACGTGTTAAGCAGAACCGAGACTTAATAAAAACCATTTCTGGTTTTTTGGGTGATACTGCATACATCCATGAAGCAGAGGATAAAATCTTATTCGTGACAGTAGCTACTTGGGAAAACAAAACTAGCTTAGACAATGCCAAAACATTGGTTTTCGCTGCCTACCAAAAACAAGGATTTGTTATGCCTGAATTTTTAGCTCTCCATTCCATAAAAATAGAAAGGGCGATTTACGAACGAATGTCATAATCTTTGCCACAATAAACATCAAATATTCGATAGCCAATCATACAAGCTGTTTGGCTTTTTTTAAACAAACAGTAGTTTTGTGAATGACAACTTCATAAATAGCTGAATTCAATTCAGCTATGCGAAATAAATGGAATGGAATATTCAGGTTGGAAATTTTGAAAAGTAAATTCAAAAAAATCAAATGGATATCTCTCTATTTATTAATTCCTATGGTCATTCTTGGATGTGAGGACAAGGAAACTGAAAAACTAAACCAAAACAATAATTTGATAGTTATTATCATGGAAATTTTACCTGCGATGGTCAACTATTGCCCGCAAGCGGAGTTTGTAGTAGAAAAAGGAACCGAATACCAGATCGCACTTCAAAAGGATAAATCTTCTTGGTTTCAATTTTCACCTAACGGAAACATAACGCCACCGGAAGAAAAAAGAGATTATTTCCTTACTGTCACAAAGGATAGTTCCACATCTATTTCATTGAGGCCCTGGACGTCGTGTAAAACATTTTCCTCTCCTTCCAGATCAACAATGACACCACAATCGGCAACACCCACTGAAGTTATATTCAAAATTGAAAAAGATTCGGTACAGTTTTCCGAAACCAATAGATTTCGAATAGAACTGAATTCCGACACTCAAACAACAGTTAAAATCATCCAAAACTAGTGCAATTTAAGAAGTGAATGAAAAGGTACAATTTGAATTCTAAACTTATATTCATAATACTCTCTATAGTTATTTCATTAACCAAATGTAGCAAAAGATATCCATTGGAGGAAAAGAATGACCCTTTACTTCAATTGTTTGTCATCAATTTTGCAAATGAATACTATTCCAACTCTTGCAAACATCCATCCTTTATTTTTAAGAGAGGGGAATCTCGACCGATGGAATTAAAGTTAAATGAAATGAAATGGTTCCGTTTTTCCGCGGAAGGAACCACTCCCCATTCGTATTCAAATAATCCAGTTTCCAACCATTCCCTTTTTATTGAAAAGGTTTCCGAAACTAAAGTTACGTGGATCACAAGTGACTCTTGTTTAACCTCCCCAACTTATACTTACGA
Organism: Leptospira terpstrae serovar Hualin str. LT 11-33 = ATCC 700639; assembly: GCF_000332495.1. Lineage (NCBI taxonomy): Bacteria > Pseudomonadati > Spirochaetota > Leptospiria > Leptospirales > Leptospiraceae > Leptospira > Leptospira terpstrae. The sequence goes on from NZ_AOGW02000010.1 coordinate 1,017,930, forward strand.
ACGAACACCGATCGCAGCAACCCCAACAGAAATAAAATATAATCTTTGGAATTCTGATTTAATTGGCAATCCACCCCCTCCTGATAATGGGTATTATATAAAACTCATTTCAGGAAATCCCAATATCATCATTCGATTTGAATGAAGAAAAAATCCGGCATAGATTTAAATCATAAACCGGATATCAAGTTCTATTATCTTTTGTTAGATCGTATGGATTCGAATGTTTCTTTAAGGCCAATGTAAAATGGAGTTTTTGGAATGTTTCCAATTTCTTTTATAAGAGGAATTTTTGAATGCTACTTTCACGATCATTTTAGCTGCATCGGGTAGGTAAATATATTCTCGTTTAACAGTTGTATCCCCAATAAATAAAGAAGGTTTTCCGAATGCCAAACCCTCTAAGGTAGGATTCAAATAAGAATTTTTACTGGTAGGTCCGTAATAATCTGGCAACCTAACGATCAGGGGTTTCCTCTGTTTCCATCTGGATGAAAATATGAGTTTCTCCATTTCAATTCTAATTTTACCTTTTTTTGAGTTTGGTTTTCTATTATAAGTATCTTCCACCGCATAACCGGAATTTGGCCCATAAACATAGACACCATCAACAAAAACAAATTTATGGGAATTTGCCTCAGCTGCTTTCATTACGGATCCAGCAATTAACAATGATTTTGTGGCCATCTCATGATAAGGAACGTTAGATGCTTGGAAAATTATCGTCGCTGTTTTTGCTTCCTCTCGTATCGATTCCCACTGAAAAACATCACCTAATGCCAATTTCATCTTTTCTGGATTCCCTAATTCCTGAGCCAAATGGTCTAAGGCCTCTTAATTTCTTCCGAAGGCAATGACTCCGATCCCTATCACAATCTATTCCTGAACGAGAGCTTTGCCCGTTCCTCCTGTAGCTCCCAATACCAACACTTTCTCCATTTTTTTCTCCCATTCCTATTTATTGATTAATCAATCACAAAAATCATAAAAATTTTTAGAACTTCAACTCCGGTAAATTCAGAACCAATGTTAGATTACAGAAGATTCCTTTGGCTAGAAATACTTTTGCTGTGAATTCAGGATTGGGGTTTTCTGTTAGGGGGAAATCGGCACTTGCCCATGAGCCACTCCCAGCATGGCCTAACTCGGGTGGGGGTTTGTGGATTCACCTTCGGATTATGTCTCATTGTTTTCTTCGCTCTGCTCATAAAAAAACCCCGCTAGATTTAGCGAGGTTTGAGAGTGAACAATGGTAAATGACTTAACTTTTACAAAATACAACGTAGCGTGACAACAATCCTAACGAAAGGTAATTGGTTTCCTTTATAAAAGGAGGTGATCCAGCCGCACCTTCCGATACGGCTACCTTGTTACGACTTCACCCTCTTCACGAGTTTCACCTTAGAAGTGCCTCTCCTTGCGGTTAAGGACAACCTCTTCGGGTGCTCCCCACTCAGATGGTGTGACGGGCGGTGTGTACAAGGTCCGGG